>JAEVZU010000208.1 GCA_023392075.1 Bacillota bacterium
GTATAATCTGTATAGCCACTCAAGTCCGTGGTTTCTGAAAAAGTCAGGTGCAAGCTTGACATTGCCTGCAAGGATATCCATTGTACCTCCGACTCCGATACATGCCTTAACCTTTAAACGGTCCTTGCTTTCGGTTATCCATTTTTCCTGTTTGGGTGCACCAAGACAGACCAGCAAAACCTCAGCACCGGAATTGTTTATATCATCTATTATTGAAGACTCATCTTCTTTGGAAAAATAACCGTTCCGGGTACCGACAACCTCAGCGCCGGGATAGTCGCAGATAATATTTGCGTTGGCCTTTTCCGGTATTCCGGGCTTGCCGCCGAATAAATAAAACTTTATAGGTCTTTTTGAGGATGCCTTCAGAAGATTTTTAACCAGGTCAACGCCTGAAACCTTTTCGGTGACTGCCTTGCCGATAATCTTTGAAGCCAGCACCACACCTGCGCCGTCGGCTACCAGCATATCGGCTCCGTTCAGCATGGCTTTCATATCTTTATTTGTAATTCCATCCATCATAATTTCCGCATTGGGAGTGAAAATGGAATGATTTTGATCTAATCCAATAAACTCATATACTTTATCAACAGCTTGTTCCATGGATATGTCGTCAATATTAATACCTGCAATTTGTACTATTTTTCTCATGTAGCCTCCCAATATAGCCTCCAGGGGCCAACCCGCAGCTCAGAATATCTAAATTTGATTTGAGCCTTGACCCAACTACTTCTACAGTTTAGAATATACGGTTTTATTTGTCAACGATTGTTGCCAAACACTGGTGGATCTATCCAGCGGCAGGGGTGAATACAAACAGTCAGGCGAACTATAATATTGTTGATCGGAATTAATCCTGATATAATTATCTTATAGTTAATTTATGGGAGGATTGCAAGGTTGAAAGAAATTATAAAAATAGGTAAAGGAGGTACCGAGCCCATGCCATTTCTATCATTATGTTTTGTGCGAAATGCTGGGCATGGGCATATTTATGGGTATTGATTATGTTAATGAATCAAATTTTATTGTCAGAAAATCCGGAAGGGAAAATAACAGCTATTACATTGATTATCTAGGTGTATACAAGATTGTAGATATCTCCAAGCTGGTTCACCTGGAAGCTTCTCTTATAAAGGAAAAATATCTGAAGTACGACGCTGTATATTTTGATGAACTTGATGTATATTATTTCAATGATATTGAAAAGGCGAAGAGTGCAATTAACGACATACTCAAAAATTTGAAGGCCAGCCAAAAAGGCCGGATAATCCAGCTTACAGAGGCCGAAATCGAATATATAAGACAGGCTCTTATCAATGAGGGTGTAAACAACATAAGAGTAAGTTCAAAAGTGAAGGATAATATCTTCAAAAAGCTTAATTCCTAGTAGAAATTATTCAACTTCAGCACAAATTGTGAGCGCAAAAGTAGTGATGATGTTATGGAAAAATTTAATTTGCAAGTTTGACATACAAACCCTGCAAAACTCCTTGTAAAATTGCATGTTTTAATGTATTATTATTGCATGTTGAATAAATATGCATAATTGAAAAAGGGGTGTAGGGATAAATGAACAAGATGAAGAGAGTTTTAATTTGTTTGTCGGCATTGCTTATCATTGCTTTGTCGGTAACTGCGTGCGGATCATCTGCTTCAAAAAATGAAAATGTTTTAAGGGTTGGAATTGACGACACATATCCTCCTATGGAATATAAAGATGATGCCGGAGCAAATACAGGTTTTGATATTGAGGTAGCCCAGGCTTTAGGTGATAAGCTGGGAATGAAGGTAGAATTTGTTCCCACAGCTTGGACAGCTATTTTTTCAGCGTTAGAGGCTGAAAAGTATGACGTTATCATATCTTCCCTAAGTATAACAGAGGAAAGACAAAAAACACTGACTTATACAAGGCCATATATCGCCAATAATCAGGTTATCGTGGTTAAGAAAGACTTGGAAGGAATAAACTCAGAAAAAGACCTTAAAGATAAAATTGTATGTGTACAGATGGGTACAACCTCGGATGAGTCCTGCAAGGAGTTTAACAAGGTGACTCCATTCAAGGAATACAAGCAGTATGAGAAGATGACCGAAGCCTTGAGTGAATTAAAAATCGGAAGAGTTGATGCTCTTGTAGCTGATCTTGTTGTAGCCAAGTACTTTGTCGCAAAGGATCCGGACAGTTACAAAATCGTAAACACAACCCTGCCAAATGAACCGATAGGTGCAGCTGTAAAAAAATCCAATACTGCCTTGGCTGAGAAGCTTGACAAAGCAATGGAAGAAATTATGAATGACGGTACTTTAAAGAAGATATCCGAAAAATGGTTTGGAGAAGATATGACTTCAAATATTGAATAATTTAAATAATAGTATATATATGTAAAACAAACTATAGGGCTTTCAGCCCTATAGATTTGTTATTTTAATAGGGAGCTGTGTTTAATTATGTTAGAGGCTTTTCATTTTTTCCCGAGATTACTACAAGGTACATGGATTACGATTCAACTTACCATAGTAGCAATAATTTTTGGTGTTATATTCGGACTTGTGCTTGCATTAGGAAGATTGTCAAAAAACCAGATACTCAATAAATTATCATGGCTGTATATTTGGTTTTTCAGAGGAACTCCTCTGCTGATGCAATTATTTTTTATATATTATGCAGTTCCGCTTTTATTTAATCCGCCGCTTAGATATTCAGCCTGGGTTGCCTGTTACATTGCTTTCAGCCTGAATTCGGCTGCGTACCTGGCTGAAATAATAAGAGCTGCTATCCAGTCAATTGACAAGGGACAGATGGAAGCTGCCAAAGCCCTTGGTATGAGTTATGGACAAGCTATGAGGAGAATTATCGTTCCTCAGTCATATAGAAGACTAATTCCACCTGTTGGAAATGAATTCATAATGCTCATTAAGGATACTTCTCTTGTATCTATTGTTGCTATGCCGGATTTAATGAGAGTTACACATGAAATAGAAAGTACCAAAGCAAATCCAGCCATATATATTCCATCAGCCATTATATATCTGGCAATAACCACAGTTTGCACTATTATCTTTGAAAGACTTGAAAAGAAATACTCAGTATATGAATAAGGGAGAGAGACGGCATGGGAAAAATGATAACGGTAGAAAATTTATATAAGTCGTTTGGAACCCTGGAAGTGCTTAAAAACATAAATCTGGAGGTTCAGCAGGGAGAGGTTCTTTGCATAATTGGCCCCAGTGGATCCGGTAAAAGTACATTGCTCAGATGTCTGAACCATCTTGAAGTAATAACCAGCGGGAAAATAATGATAGAAGATGAACTTCTGGCAGAAAAGATCGACGGCAAAAACCAGTTTAAGATCACACATAAAAAGATATCCGAGATATGCGCCGAATTAGGTATGGTTTTTCAGAGGTTCAATCTGTTCCCTCATATGACCGTAATACAAAATATAATTGAAGCACCTGTTTCTGTAAAAAAAGTTCCCAGGGCGGAAGCTGTCAAATATGGAATGGAACTGCTGAAAATGGTTGGACTGGAAGAAAAAAAGGATGAGTATCCTGTACGCCTGTCGGGCGGTCAGCAACAAAGGGTTGCCATTGCCAGAGCATTGGCTATGAAGCCTAAAATCATGTTATTTGATGAACCTACCTCGGCACTTGATCCCGAATTGGTGGGAGAAGTTCTTGAGGTTATGAAAAAACTGGCAAGAGACGGTATGACCATGATCGTTGTTACACATGAAATGGGATTTGCCAGAGAAGTCGGTTCGAGAGTGATTTTTATGGATAAAGGTGAAATCAGTGAAGAGGGCCTGCCCGAAGAGATTTTCAGCAATCCGAAAAATGAAAGAACCAGAGCCTTTTTACAGAAAGTTTTATAATTAATTTGCCGGTTTAATGAAAATAACAGTATAATAATGTTTAGATAAGTTTAAAAAACATATATTAGATATATATGTTTTTTTGTTTGTCAAATAAAAGTCAGTGTATCCGTGTATCAACAGTCATTCCGCTGGTACACGTAATTGTGGAGGATGAATGCAACTAAAAAAAGTAATAAATTTTTTAAAGGTTTATTTGCTCATTACATTTGGTGCTGCAATAACTGCACTTGCAATAAACATATTTCTGGTTCCGTATAAAATTGCCCCCGGTGGACTCAGCGGTCTGGCTACTGTTATTTATTACCTGAGCGGCGGCAGGTTTCCGGTGGGAGCTACAATGCTGGTTATAAACATTCCTCTGTTTCTCATGGGTTATAAATTTATTGGAAAACATTTCTTTGTGAGGACGCTGTATGGAACTATTATACTGTCGGTGATCATTGATTTAACCGAAACCTATATGGGGGATCTGGCAAAGAAATTATTGGTTAATGAGGCAGGCCGGGCTACAACTCCCGATATTCTGCTGTACAGCATAATAGGAGGTTTTCTAAGCGGTATCGGCCTGGGTATTGTTCTGAAAATGGAGGCTACAACAGGCGGAACGGAATTGGCAGCAAAACTGCTGAAAAAACCCATAAAGAATCTAACCATAGGACAGATACTGTTAACCATAGATGCATTGATTATTGTCTTTGCAATCATTGCCTTCAATAGTGTGCTCATAGGACTGTATTCCCTGGTGAGCCTGTATATTACAACAAAAATCATAGATGCAATGGTTGAAGGTGTTGATTATGCAAGGGCAGTTTTAATTATCTCGGAGCAGCAGGAGGAGATTGCAAAGAGAATTATGGGACAAATGGACAGGGGGGTAACCGAACTCAAGGGCAGGGGAGTATACTCCGGTAAGGACAAAAATGTCCTCCTTTGCGTTTTATCAAGAAATGAGATCCAGCATTTAAAGGAAATAGTACATGAGCTGGATTCCAATGCGTTTATGATCCTGGCAGATGTCAGGGAAGTGTTGGGGGAAGGCTTTAACGGGGTACCGAAGAAATAAATCTGACAATATACCAGTAGTCTGTAACATCGAAATTCATATATTGCCGGCGGTTAATTTCCTTCGCCGGGCAGCACACGTTTTAGATGTACAGACTACAAGAAGGTTGTAATAATTTACGATTTCACGAGACTCGCTTAATACGGGTCTTATTTGCGTACAAATAAGTGCAGCGGAATTTTTTCTGTTTATCTGACCACATTAAGGGTATAGGGCCTTTTAACAAACATATTAAATAAAAATATTTGTTTTAACCAATTCAAAAGGTGGCATTTATAATATGACATGTCTGACTATATAGAGCGGAAGGCGTTAAACCTGGTTATATATAGAAATATTCCTGCTATTTACATATTTAAAAAATAATCGGAGGATAAACAATGAAACTAAGAATCGGCGTAAAAATTTTTATTAGTTTTTTTATAATTACAGTATTAATAATTTTGGTAAGTGTCATTGGATTTTCCGGAATGAACTCGCTGAATAGTTCATACCAGGAGATAATTAATGTTAACCTTCCCGTTGAAACCCTTGTGAAGGAAGTGAGATCCATCAACCTGGAACAGGTAGCGGCAGCAAGAGGATACATCATATACAAGGATGAACAATATCCGACACTTTTCAGACAGCTGTCAAAACAGCTGGAGGATGTATTTAAAAAGATTGAGGATAATATAGACACTCCGGAGTCCAAAGAATATCTCCAGTCTCTGAAAAAGGCCGATGAAGAATACAGTAAGGGTGTAGAAGTTATCTTTAACTATGTCAGGGAAGGAAAAATTGATGAAGCAGTAGCATATGGAGAAAATATACGTGGACAAGTAACTGAAATCAAGGAAATAACAAGTACCTGGAGTGCTTATGTTAATAATCTGGATGCGGAAATATTAAAGCAGTCAGACAACGATATGAAGTCCAGGATATTACTCCTTATTATCATGATCGCTGCTGCCATAGCCGGTGCTGTAGTAATAGGTATCAATCTGACCCGGATAATAGCAAGGCCCATAAAAGCACTTACCCAAATAGCCGGTAAGATGTCGGAAGGAGACCTCACACAAACCATACCTGACATCAGATCCAGGGATGAAATCAGTGATTTGGGCAAGGCATTCTCACTAATGGTATCCAGCCTCAGAAGTTTGATTGTAAATGTTAATGATGCATCACAGGAGCTGGTGGCTTCAAGTGAGGAACTTGCAGCATCCTCCGAAGAAGTTTCCAAGGTTTCGGAACAGGTAGCAATAGCAGTATCGGAACTTGCAACAGGTGCGTCCGAGCAGGCTATTTTATCGGAAAAGGGCAATACTGAAATAATTGAGACTGTTGAGGGATTGTCACGGATAGCAGAGGATATGGAACAGTCCAATAAAATGATGGTGCACACAAAAGCAGTGGTCAATAATGGAGAGGCCCTGGTAAAATACCAGGAAACGAAAGTGTATGAAAATAATCAAACATCAGCGGAAGTGTCCGAAGCCATAACCGAATTATCCAATAAATCTGCCGAGATAGGCCAGATTTTAGGAGTTATTCAAGGTATAGCAGATCAAACAAATTTATTGGCATTAAATGCAGCTATAGAAGCGGCAAGAGCAGGAGAGGCAGGAAAGAGCTTCTCGGTAGTTGCCGATGAAATCCGCAAACTGGCCGAACAGTCAAGTTTTTCAGTAAAACAGATCGATTCTATAATAAAGCAGGTTCAAGCAAGCGTTGATACGGCTGTCGCCAAAATGGACAACTCCAAAGCTGCGGTTCATGAACAGACAACTGCTCTGGAAAATACTGTTTCTGCATTTAATGACATAGCTAAAGAGGTGGATGCCATCAGCGGCAAAATCATGCTTGTGGCTGAAGCTTCCGCAGCTCTGAGTAAAAAGGCGGTACAAGCAGGTGACAACATGACGGGGATAGCCAGTGTAGCCCAGCAGACTGCCGCAAGCACCCAGGAGGTTGCGGCATCCACGGAGGAACAGTCCTCCACGGTGCATCAGATTACCGATGCGGCCGAAGGATTGTCACAGTTGGCTGTTCAGCTTCAGGAAAGCATAAGCAGGTTCAAAATATAAAGCTGATAAATATAAAAGGTAAAAATGTGCTTCCGGCCGGCATCTGTTTATTGATACCGGCCGGAAGTACTGTCGTTAACAGTCGTTCATGTATTGCTTTTTTTCATTATGAGTTGGTTACATTTTTTACCAATGAAACGCTGTTTGATTAACATGTCGAATTATGTTATTTTATATCATATAAGACAATGAATGAAAAAAGAATACAGGGGGCTTGTGTGTGAAAAAACGATTTTTCAGTTTGCAGTATAAGGTCTTACTTTTTTCTTGTGCCATAATAATAATACCTGTAATCGTTTTAGGAATAATTTCTTTTATAAAATCCTCCCAGATACTTCAGGAAAAGGTCGCTTTGTCCAATATGAATACTGTAAAACAAATCGGCAACAACATTGAATTCATTGTAAAAAACATTGGAGATACCTCTTTGTATTTGATACAGAATGAAGATGTCCGGGATTTTTTGAAATTGCGGGGGACTGAACCCAAAGAAGTGATTTCAAAAAAGAAAATAAAGATCGAAACGGATATGATGCAGCTAATGGCTTCTAAAACCTTTGTTGAATCAATTTATATCAAAGGTTTTAACAACTTTGAACTTAATACCACAGGAACCAGAAATATAATAGATGATGAAACCATAGAAAAGGCAGCGGGGCTCAGGGGCGGGACAATGTGGTATTTGAACAAGGTAATCAACTACAATGATAAATCTACAAATGTTTTTTCCATGATAAGAATAGTAAACGATATAGCAAATGTCTCAAATAAACTGGCCATATTAAAGATTGATATGCAGGAAAATGCTTTTTATAACATATATAAAGATAAAATTATCGGGAAAAATGATGATTTCTTTATCATTAACGAGGCCGGAATAGTAGTCTCGGCAACAAATCCCAATAAAATCGGCCAAAAATTCAATTATAAAGATTACGGGGGAAGATCCTTTGATGCTTCGGAAGGCTATTTTGAATATTTATCCACGGGAAAAGACTGTCTGGTAACTTATTACACCATTGACAGTCTTGGATGGAAAGTCTTGAATATAGTGCCGACAAAAGAACTTCTGAAGGAAAACATGGCCACTCAGGGTGCAATTCTTGCAGCTATGCTGATAAGCTTCTCAATATGTCTTATTTTAGCCATATTATTTTCAAAAAGGATATTGCGAAGAATCAAGTTGCTGAACAGGATGATGGTTAAACTTGAACACGAAGACTTTGACGTTTTAATAGATCCAAAAGGAAATGATGAGGTTACTTTGTTGAGCAGAAGTTTTAACAAAATGGCAGCCAAACTGAAGGAATTGATCCAAAAAGTCTATTCTGTCCAATTAAAGCAGAGGGAGGCCGAATTGAGAGCTCTTCAGGCTCAAATAAATCCTCATTTTCTTTATAATACACTGGATAATATATACTGGATGGGAAGAATGGAAAAGGCCTTTGAAACCTGCACTCTGGTAGAAGCCCTTTCAAAGCTGTTCAGATTGAGCTTGAACAGCGGGAATGAAATTACCACTGTCAGAAGCGAAATTGAACATGTTAAAAACTATATTGTCATACAGCAGGCAAGATATAAAAACATGATTAATTTTACACTGGATATTGACCCCGAAGTTTTGGACTGTGTTACATTAAAACTTGTCCTGCAGCCGCTTATAGAAAATTCAATCGTCCACGGAATAGAGCAAAAGGGAGAGACCGGGCAGATAGATATAGTTATAAAGCATGAATATGAAAATCTTATATTTATTGTGAGTGATAATGGTTATGGTGTTGACCTGGATGAAATCAATAAGCTTTTGAGTGAAAGTTCATCAAATAACAAAGGCCTGGCAATTAAGAATGTTAATGACAGAATCAAACTGTATTTTGGTGACAATTACGGACTTGAATTCTTCAACCGTAAAAGCGGGACGACAGTTATTGTAATTCAACCTTTTAGCAGGGAGAGTGGCGTATAATGATTAAAATTATGATAGTAGATGATGAATACGTAATCAGAAAAGGTATTATGACATCCATAGACTGGGAATCCATGGGTATGACTGTTGTGGGGGAGGCAGCTAACGGGAGAGAGGGATATGAGAAAGCATTGAGCTTGAAACCCGATATTATCATTACAGATGTGAAGATGCCTGTAATGGATGGATTGGAGTTGACAAAGCTGCTCAAGGAAACCATGCCAAAGGTAAGAGTGGTTATTATCAGCGGCTATGATGAATTTCAATATGCCAGGGAGGCGCTGAGGCTGGGAGTGGGGGAATATCTTCTTAAGCCCATAGGTGCCGAAGAGCTTATTAAGATAATGATAAAACAATGTGACGACATAATTAAGGAGTCCAGCGAAATAGACAGGGAAATCAAAATAAAAAGTATCTTTACCGAAAATCTCTATTACATGCAGGAAAAATTTATGATTTCTGTTGTAAAGGGTGAGTACGGCGATTGGATAAATTTTTCCGACAAGTTCAGAGAATTGAACCTGGATATGTCGGGGAAAGACTATCAGGCTGTCATACTGGAGATCGATGATTACCTCCTGATTACAGAAAGTATGTCCCCGGTTGAAAAAAAACAAATCAGAAATGATGTGAAAAGCATTGCCGACAGGATTCTAGGACCATCTACAAACAGTTTGTTTTTTTTCGGAGATAATGAGTATCTGTTTTCAGTTATAAATGTAAAGGATTCAAACAGGTATGATCTGAATAATTTATACAGGGAAATTCAGTATGAGGTAAAGAAGAATCACAGTATAACTGTGACATTTGGACTCAGCAATATTCATAAGAATGCATGCGACATCCCCGGAGCCTTTGCTGAAGCACTTGACACTATCGGAAAAAAAGCATTTAAAGGAAAAAATAAAATAATAAGCGTAAATGATGTAGATAAGCCGGAAGGAATTTCTCCTGTAATTTACACGTCGACTTTGGAGAAAGAGGTTATTGGGTATATCAAGACCGTGGATTCTGAAAAGCTGAATATGTCTCTGGACAAAATGTATTCAATCCTGGCGGGTGCAAAAGCCGACTACAAGGATATAAAAAATATTTGCCTGCGGCTGATAACTATTGCCGAAAGTCAGCTGGAGGAGCTTGGTGTTGAATATGGAAATCAATACGGCAAAAAGTTTGACTACTACATGGAAATAGAAAAATACGAAACGTTTGAAGATATAAAAATCTGGAATAAAAGTATTTTTCAATCCTTTATTGAAGCAATCCAGAAAAATAAAAACGACAAATTCAAGGGTATTGTCAAGGTGGCCATGCAATACACCAATGAACATTATTATGAAGACATAGGCGTTGAACAGGTTGCCGCCGTCACTTACGTAACTCCCAACTATTTCAGCCGGATATTCAAGAAGGAAACCGGCAGGAGTTTTACCGAATGGCTGAATACAATGAGACTTGAAAAGGCAAAAATACTCTTGAAGGATCTCAGGCTGAAAGTATATGAGGTGGCTGAAAAAGTTGGCTACAATGATTATAAGATCTTTACCCATAATTTTAAAAAATATGTAGGCTGTACTCCCAAGGAATACCGGGAAAACATCCTGCAATCAGCGCAAAACCATATGAATATGCCGGAATAACAATATTTCGGTATTTTTAGTATATAGGAATTTATAAGCATAGTGGATTTTCCTTTTCTGCAGGTCTAAAATTCAACACAACACAAATTACGATATTTGTATAGATATAACTACTATTTTTTTGATACAGCAGGCCGTATAATTCAAATATGATCCGGGGCCCCAAAATCCTTCAAACAGTTTGCTGTTTGAGTATCTAAACTTTTTATCAAAAAATTTCTGGGAGGAATATTTATGAAAAAAGCTCTAAAATGTTTAAGTTTGCTTATTGCAGCTTTGATGGTATTTTCTTTGGCGGCATGCGGTTCTTCTGCCGAAGGGGATACAAACTCTTCTGCCGCATCATCTTCTGGATCACAGCAAAGTACGGGCTCAACTGCCGGCAGCCAGG
The DNA here is from genome assembly GCA_023392075.1 of Bacillota bacterium. Lineage (GTDB taxonomy): Bacteria > Bacillota > Clostridia > Acetivibrionales > DSM-1351 > Ruminiclostridium. The sequence goes on from JAEVZU010000208.1 coordinate 11,011, forward strand.
CACCTGTAACTTTAACCTTTACACATATGTTCCCTGTGGGTGACACTGAAGGTAATGCCATAGCGTTCCATAAGTCCATGGACAAATTTAAAAGCGAAAACCCGAACATCACAATAAATGAAGAACCTTTGAGCCATGACAACTATGAAACCAAGGTCAGAACTCTGGCTGCCGGAAATGAACTGCCGGACATATTCATTGTCAAGGGATCAATGACAAACATGTTTATAGAAAATAAACTTATAAATCCGGTGGATGATATTATCAACAGTGATCCTGAATGGAAGGAATCCTTCCTGCAGGGTGCTTTCGATGACTTTGTAGTTGATGGAAAAAGCTATGGAATACCATTCCAGATGCTAAACACCCACTTGATCTATTATAACAAGAAATTATTCAGCGATGCCGGAATTACGGCCTTCCCTTCAACCTGGAGTGAATTCAGCGATGCTATAAATAAACTCAAAGCTAAGGGAATTACACCGATTTCCTTAGGAAATAAGGGTAACTGGGTGGCAGAATCGTGTATATTGAGTACTCTTGGAGACAGATATACGGGCACAGACTGGTTTAAGAGCATAAAAGAGAAAAAGGGAGCGAAATTTACTGATCCTGAATTTATAAGCGCACTTAAAGCATTACAGGATCTTGCAAAAATGGATGCGTTCAACACAGATTTAAACAGTATTGACAACATGCAGCAGAAAACCGCCTATTACAACGGCAAGGCTGCAATGTTTATGGAAGGTAACTGGGCAATAAGCAATGTTATAAATGATGCTCCAAAAGATATACTGGATAATACGGAATTAGCTCTTCTTCCGGCAGTTGACGGCGGAAAAGGTGATGCCATGGCCAATTCGGCAGGTGCTGCCTGGGCTTACAACGTAAATTCCGAACTCACAGGAGATAAACTGGCAGCGGCTTATAAAGTATTAAAGGCAGTTACCGATGCGGACTATGCTACTGTTTCAGTTGAATCAAATGCGTTTCCGGCAAGCAATCCGAAGAATATTGACAAGAGCAAGCTGGCTCCGCTTTCAATCAAGTACCTTGATCTGGCAGCTAAAATAAAGCCGGTTCCCATATACGACGCCCAGCTTTCAGCCGACCTTATCCAGGTTATGAATACCGGTCTGCAGGAATTATTGATAAGCGGTATTTCACCTGAAGACCTTGCCAAGAAGATTCAGGCAGAATATGAGAAATAAATATTTATAAAATAAACTCTAATACGGGAGATAACCTGTATCAGGTTACTCTCCCGGTATTCTACTAATCTCCTTTATTCATCTTATCGAGGATAGAGGAACGAAGAATTTCATTATTATTTTGTGGCCGCTTTAGCGGCTCAAAGCCATAAAATGGCTTGGGAGGTTAATATGACAAGTAAAACTCTCAGACCTAAAAATCGCGTTATTGCGGCTTATTTAGCTCCCGGTTTGCTGATATATTGTTTTATAGTAATAATTCCTTTGTTTATATCATTGATCTACAGCTTTTACAATTATAGCGGCGGTGCCAGTATGAAATTCATTGGATTGACGAATTATCGTCATTTGATCAAGGATATGGATTTCTGGGGTTCCTTCAAAAACAATCTGGTCATTATATTACTGTCAATGGTGGGGCAAATAGGTATAGCACTTGTAATAACAGTATTTATGATGTCCAAGCTTTTAAAGCTTAAGGCAATGCACAGAAATATTATTTTCCTTCCTGTAGTGGTATCCGCAATTGTAGTAGGCTTTCTCTGGACAATAATATATAACAAGGATTTCGGATTGCTTAATTTCATGTTGAAGTCACTGGGACTGGAATCACTTATAATTCCCTGGCTTGACAATCCCAAATATGTGATCATATCGGTGAGTATGCCCATTATCTGGCAATATATAGGTTTTTATCTGGTAATATTTCTTGCTGCTGTTCAGAGTATCCCCAATGAAATATACGAAAGTGCGGATCTTGACGGAGCAGTTGGTATAAAAAGATCAATGTACATTACAATTCCTCTGATGTCAGATACATTGAAAGTGGCGGTTATGCTCTGTATAGCCGGTAATATGAAAATATTCGACCACATATATGTAATGACAGGCGGAGGACCCGGAACCAGCTCAATGGTAATGGCACAATATGCATATATCAATTCCTTTGTAATGTTTAAACTGGGTTATGGAAGTGCTATTTCGGTAGGTATACTGGTGCTGAGCCTATCACTGATTCTCCTGAGCAGAAAACTTTGGGGAGGGAAAAATAATGAAGCTTAAAATGTTGAAGCTTATCGCACAAATACTGATTAATCTGTTTATGGTTGTATTCTCCATTACATGCCTGTTTCCGTTAATATGGATGTTTTACTCCTCATTGAAAACACAAAAGGAATTTAGTCTGGATATAATATCTTTACCCAAAATTCTGCACTTTGAGAACTTTATAGAAGCCATAAAAGTGGGCAGGATGCATATGTTTTTTGGAAATAGCCTGTTTAACAGTGTAATTTCCGTTGTGTTAATAATTATAATAGGGTTTGTTATTGCATATTTTCTTTCAAGGTATAACTTTAAAATGAGAAACCTTATATATGTACTATTCCTGTTTGGAATGCTTGTACCCGTACACAGCCTGCTAATACCTCTGTTTATTCAATTCAAGGTATTGTGGCTGCTGGACAAGAGGTTCACTTTAATATTGCCTTATGTGGCATTCGGTCTGCCCATGGCCATATTCCTGTTTGAAAGTTTTATTAAATCTGTGCCGGTGGAAATTGAGGAAGCTGCCTATCTTGATGGCAGCAGCACAAGTACCATTATTTTTAAAATAGTTCTGCCGGTATGCAGGCCTGTGCTGTCGACAATACTTATTCTGTCATTTTTAAATTCATGGAATGAGTTTCCCTTTGCCCTGATTTTGCTTAGAAAGCAGAGTCTGAAGACCATTCCCATAGGGCTGTCAAACTTTAATGGGGCATATTCGGTAAATTATCCCCAATTGATGGCGGCAATGGTGATAGCGGTACTTCCGGTTATTATCATATATTTATTAGCTTCAAAAAGAATAATTGAAGGTATGACTGCCGGTTCGGTAAAAGGATAATGTTCACGGGCGTCAGTTATGTAATGAATTGGTAAATAAGCTGAACTTATATACAAGACAATATAGCCTCTATTGACAATGTACAATACGTTTTTGAGTGGTTAATTTGCCCTGCGGCTGCTTTGGAATAGTGGAAAAATAGCCGGCGTGAGGCGTGTTATACATTTACAATAGAGGGTGAGTTTATGTTAACAAATAAAAAGGAAGGTGCTTGAAATGGAGAGAGGTATTTATTTTGACGGCTGGTACAAGGATAATCACTGCTATCATCCCAGTTTGCCGCTGAGAAGCATGCAGATGATCGAAGATCTGGAGAGATA
>JAEVZU010000071.1 GCA_023392075.1 Bacillota bacterium
CAAAGGAGAGTCCAGACTTATTAAAGTTAGCCAAAAATCAAATTACACTCAAAAATCTGTTGATTACTAAGTACTTTCACAAAATGTTTTCCACATTTTTTCTAACTGGCATTTCGCAAATGCTTAAATTAATTATTTTATTATATTTTCTTTTTATACAATTTAATACATTTCCTATATTTCATATATAATTAGTATGATTTGATTATAAAACAACTAATTTGAAATGTCAACAACAAATATAAAATATATATTATTAATATATGTTTAGTATGATATTGACTTTGGTTTTTTAACAGAGTAATATAATGAATAATAAAAAAATTTTAATCAGCGGTTGGATACATTTTTGCAAGTCCATAATTAAAAATAAGCGTTTACTGCTATTACAAGGAGAATGCACATGACATATAATTTTGATGAAATAATCGACAGAAGAAATACAAATTCAATAAAATATGATTTTGCAAAACAGAGGGGAAAGCCTGAAGATGCAATTCCTCTTTGGGTAGCAGATATGGATTTCAAAACACTGCCGCAGGTTACCGATGCACTGGTTAATGTCAGCCGACATGGTATTTTTGGGTATTCTGAAGTAAGGGAGGAATACTTTTCTACATTATACAGATGGTATTCGGATAACTTTGGATGGAATATCCGTCCGGAATGGCTGGTCAAAACTCCCGGAATTGTTTATGCCATTGCTATGGCAATCAGAGCCTTTACCGAAAAGGGAGATGGTGTTATAATTCAGCAGCCTGTCTATTATCCCTTTTCAGAGGCCATATTAGCCAATAAAAGGGTACTTGTAAATAATTCTCTTGTTTATGACGATGGTGTTTATAAAATAGATTTTAAAGATTTCGAGGAAAAAATAGTCTCCGGAAATGTGAAGGTGTTCATTTTGTGTAATCCCCACAACCCTGTGGGCAGGGTATGGACTGAGGAGGAATTAATAAGGCTGGGGGATATATGCTTGAAATATGGTGTAACCGTAGTGTCTGATGAAATTCATGCGGACTTCATTTATAACGGGTATAAACACTTGATATTTGCCGACTTGAAGCCTGAGTTCGCAAACATTACAATAACCTGTACGGCACCAAGTAAAACTTTTAATTTGGCAGGTCTTCAGATATCTAACATATTTATTCAAAATGTTAATATGAAATTCCGATTTGAGCAGGAGATAATAAAAAGCGGTTACAGCCAGTTGAACACAATGGGACTGGTTGCATGTCATGCGGCTTATGAATATGGAGCAGAGTGGCTTTCACAGCTTAAAACCTATCTCGCCGGCAATCTTTCTTTTGTGAGGAGTTTTTTAGCCCAAAGGCTCCCTGGGATAAAGCTTGTAGAGCCTCAGGGCACTTACCTTGTCTGGCTGGATTTTAATAAGCTGGGTCTGTCGGACCATGCTCTGGAAGACCTTGTTTCAAATGAGGCGAAGCTCTGGCTGGATAACGGCTTAATGTTCGGTGAGGAGGGGAGCGGCTTTCAGAGGATAAATATTGCCTGCCCCAGACAGATACTGGTGAGGGCTTTTGAACAATTGGAGGAGGCAGTCAGCAGACTGCGGAAGTGACATACCGGATATTGCTTTAGTGTATGAATTTAGATGTTACAGACTACTAATATAATTTTAATTTAAGAGGTGATCAAATTTGAGTAAATTAACAAGAACTGAGGCGTGGGAGTTGCTCACGGAGTACAACAAGGAGGAATTTCATCTGAAACATGCCTTGATAGTTGAAAGTACAATGCGGTATTTTTCAAAGAAATTAGGATATGAAAATGAAGAGGATTTCTGGGGAATAGTCGGCCTGCTCCACGATCTGGATTTTGAACTCTATCCTGAACAACACTGTATAAAGCAGCAGGAAATCATGCAGGAAAAGGGTATTGACCCTAAAATCATCCATGCGACTGCCAGCCATGGTTATGCGCTTACTGTGGATATAGAGCCCCAACATGAGATGGAGAAGGTGCTGTATGCCGTTGATGAACTGACGGGTCTGATCGGAGCGGTTGCACTAATGAGGCCGTCAAAGAGTGTTTCCGATCTTGAGGTAAAATCGGTGAAGAAAAAATATAAAACTGCCAACTTTGCGGCGGGCTGTTCCCGGGAAGTAATTGAGAGAGGAGCCGCAATGCTGGACTGGGAGCTTGATAACCTGATAGAACAGACTATTTTGGCAATGAGGGAATGTGAGGCTGTGGATTAGGGCCTGCTGATTAAGAGTTGAATGGCATTACTAAAAAACAATATTTAATTATTGAAAAACAATAATTAAATATTGTTTTTTAGTATGAACGGGAGTATAATTCAGGTGCGGAGGCATAATCATGAAGAAAAAGATTTTGTTAATTACACCTGAGAATGAAGAAATCAATAGATTCAGAAAAAAGCAGTTCAATAATTTTATACAGATAACCATGCCTTATTTGGCAGCTTTTATAGATGAGATGAAATATGATATAACCCTGATAGACGAGTACAATCAAAAGATTCCCTACGGGGAACAATTCGACCTGGCTGCAATCACGGTGAATACTTCAAATGCCGTACATTGCTATAAAATAGCAGAAAGGCTCAGGGCTCAAAACACCAGGGTTGTAATGGGAGGTCCCCATGCAACACTGCTTCCCGATGAGGTCGGAAAAAACTGTGATTATGTTTTGACAGGTGAAGGTGAACTGATCTGGCCGGAATTTCTTGAGGATTTTTACAAAGGAAATGCAAGAATACGATATACCTGCGAGACCGTTCCGGATTTGAAGAACCTGCCCATCCCCAGAAGAGATTTAATCAAGAAGAGACCGTTTTCAAAAGGAGCTGTTTTCTCTTCCAGAGGTTGCCCATACTCCTGCAGCTATTGCAACCTGAAGCAGATATACTGTGAACCATTCAGGAAGCGGCCGGTACGGGAGGTTATAGCTGAAATCAGGACAATAAAAAGCAAATATTTTGTATTCTGGGATGATAATTTCTGGGGAGATACCGGTTATGCCAAGGAGCTAATGAAGGAATTGAAAGCACTTGATAAGAGGTGGGCGGCACAGGTTACACTGGACAGGTGCAATGATGCTGACTTGTTAAAATTGGCCAGGTCTGCCGGCTGCATATATCTTTTTGTGGGAATTGAGTCTTTTTCCCAGGAAAGTCTGGGCAGTGTCAATAAAGGCATAAATGTGGTACAAAGGTATAAAGCTATAATAGATAAAATTCATGACAATGGTATTTGTGTCCAGGCAGGAATAATCTTCGGCTTTGATGAAGATAAGAAAAATGTGTTTAAAGATACTCTGGAGATATGCAATAATCTGGGTATTGACGGTGCGACCGTCAGCATATTGACCCCTCTGCCCGGAACACCCGTATATGACCGGCTGAAAGAGGAGCACAGACTTCTGACTGGAAATTGGAGCAGTTACAACGGAAAAACGGAAGTTGCATTCCTTCCGAAAAATATGAGCAAAGACGAATTATTTGAAGGATATATGTGGTTCAGAAGAGAATTCTATTCCATCAAGTCCATATTTTCCAGAATAAAAAAATCCAGGGTAAATATCATACATAGCATAATTATAAATCTGGGATACAAGTTTAGTTTGAAAGGGACAAAAATAAAAGATAAAAAAGGAGTGCAATTATGAATTACACTGTTAAACCACCGGGGCCGGAGCTTGCCGGTACTTTTACGGAATATCTGGGAGGACTTGATTTTGGACATGCTCCGCACTGGGCCGGCTGCTTCTGCGCCTTTTATTATTCGGATTGTTCTCAGGAGGTATGGATGAAGAGAACCGGGCCATGGCGGTCGCAGAAGCAAATACCGGTTCTTACCGTGTTCTCGAAAAGAACGGTTTTGTACTGGAAGGACGTTTGAAGGATTATTATTTTATTGAAGGCAGATATTATGACGGGATGTTTTATGGATTTATCCGCTGGTAAGGCTGGTAAATTTGACTGTTGCCTTAACATTTTCTTAAAGGTAGAATATTAACTATAATAATTTTCAAGAGTGTGAGGCCTATGGAAAAAGTAGCTTTGTTAAAATGTACCGGATATGAGGTTGAACAGATAGAAAGTAAGCTGAGGGAAGGTTTTGAGCTTTTGGGAGGAGAGTCTTTTTTGAGGGAGCTCATCCCTGCAGACAGCAAGGTTCTGCTAAAACCGAATTTTCTCAGTGTGGTTGAGAAAGGCTCTCCGATTATCACGCATTACGCTGTTTTTGAAGCAGTTGTCAGAATTGTGAAGGAGTACAGTGACAATATTTCCTTTGGAGATTCACCCGGGCAGGAGGATACCAGGAAAGCCGCTGAAAAGTCGGGTTTTATGGAAATAGCAGATAAATACGGTGTTAAGTTTGCAGATTTTAACCAGGCTGTACACTGTGAACTTGATAATCCGCTTATGTACAAATACTGGGATATTGCCAGAGCTCCCTACGAGGCTGATGTGGTCATAACTCTTCCAAAGCTTAAAACCCATGCTATGATGTATTATACCGGGGCGGTTAAAAACCAGTTCGGCTGTATACCCGGAGGTCAAAAAGCCGGTTGGCATACAAAGCTGCCGGATTCCGAGAGCTTTGCCAAAATGCTTTTGGATTTGAACTCTTTGGTTAAAACCAGCTTTGCCATTCTTGACGGGATAGTTGCCATGGAGGGAAACGGACCCAGAAACGGGAGTCCAAAGCACATGGATACATTAATCATGGGAAAATCCATTACTGCAGTTGACTCCACGGCAGTAAGGCTTATAGGGTACGATGATGTTTTAGCTGTCCCTGTTTTAAAGGCTGCACAGGATTCAAAGTGGGGAACAGTGCTTCCGGAGGGAATAGAAGTTCTGGGCGAAAGTATTGAAAAAATGAAATCAAGGGATTTTAAGCTCTCCAGGAATGCAAAAGTGATTAACTTCCTTACTCCGGGTTTGACAAATCTCGTATCTTCTCTTACGGCACCAGACCCTGTTTTGGTTGAGGAAAAGTGCATCGGTTGCAAAAAATGTGATGAGGCCTGTCCGGAAAAATCAAAAGTAATTTCTTTTGTTAAACATGACGGTAAAACAATTCCCAGATGGAATTACAGCAAATGTATACGCTGCTTCTGCTGTCAGGAACTGTGCCCAAAAGGAGCCATTGTTACCCGGGACAAGAAATTGAGCAGGATACTGGGCTTGAATAAGAGATGATTTGTTTAAAAAATTTCTTGAAAATAAGAATAAAAATATATATAATTATGCATAATGGTATCATCAGTGAGAAATAACTCCCACCTTTATAGATGCAAGACAAATAAGTTACTTACATCGGTGGGGCAGGCAGCTTTAACTGGTGATTAGCCTCCGGCGGAGGCGCACGATTTCGTAAGGTAGATTATCTCACTGCGTTCCATGCGAAATCGGCGCGCAAGTATGCCAAGGCGTACTTGAATAAATATGCGATGATAAAAGCCAAGATTTAAATCTTTCCTCAGAGAGCCGATGGCTGGTGAAAATCGGTGAAAGGATGAATCGGTCCACTTTTTGAGCTCTCGATGAAAAGTCGAAAGGCTGGTACCCTGTATCGTACTTTATTTGAGTGGCCGGTATGTTTTTGCCGGCAATTTGGGTGGCAACGCGGAATACTTTCGTCCCAGTGGTTTTTGGGGTGAGAGTTTTTTTATTGTTTAGGAAAGTATAAATTTTTTGGTATGGAAATAAGTGTTGAAATGCCCGGGAGTAAATAAATACCAGACAAATGCAAAATATTTCCTTACCAATAAAAAAACTATTATTTTATGCGCGTGCCAGAATTTTCTTGGCACAACTATAGAACCAAAAACATTACAGCTAGAAAAAGGCACATGCGCAAACAAAAGTAGCAAAGCCACCTTTGTTATTGTAAAATTTTAAAAATTAGGAGTGAAGTTATGTTAGATTTAAAATTTGTGAGAGAAAATCCGGAAATAGTAAAACAAAACATCAGAAACAAATTTCAGGACAAGAAGCTTGGTTTGGTTGATGAGGTAATTGCACTGGATGTCGAACTGAGAAGCGCCAAACAGGAAGCGGAAGCTTTAAGGGCCGACAGAAACAAGATTTCCAAACAAATCGGCGGACTCATGGCTCAGGGCAAAAAAGCTGAAGCCGAAGAAATGAAGAAAAAAGTCAATGAGCAGGCAGCACGTCTGGCAGAGCTTGAAGTAAAAGAAAATGAACTCGAAGCAAAAGTAAAAACAATAATGATGACTATCCCAAATATAATAGACCCAAGTGTGCCCCTCGGTAAGGACGACAGCGAAAATGTGGAAGTTCAGCGCTATGGGGAACCTGCTTTAAAGGATTTTGACGTTCCATACCACACAGAGATAATGGAAAAATTAAACGGGATAGATCTGGACAGTGCCAGAAAAGTTGCAGGAAACGGTTTTTATTATCTGATGGGTAATATAGCAAGGCTTCATTCGGCTGTAATTTCCTATGCGAGAGATTTTATGATAGACAGGGGATTTACATACTGTATCCCTCCGTTTATGATCAGAAGCGAGGTTGTTACAGGTGTTATGAGCTTTGCCGAAATGGATGCCATGATGTACAAAATAGAGGGAGAAGATCTATACCTGATCGGAACCAGTGAACACTCAATGATAGGCAAATTTATTGATACCATTTTACCTGAAAGCTCATTGCCTCAAACTCTCACCAGCTATTCTCCCTGCTTCAGAAAAGAAAAGGGAGCTCACGGTCTTGAGGAAAGAGGCGTTTATAGAATCCATCAGTTTGAAAAGCAGGAAATGATAGTTGTATGTAAGCCTGAAGACAGCATGCTGTGGTATGACAAGCTCTGGCAGAATACGGTAGATCTTTTCCGCTCATTGGATATACCTGTCAGAACACTGGAATGCTGTTCGGGAGATCTTGCTGATCTAAAGGTGAAATCAGTTGATATTGAGGCCTGGTCACCAAGGCAGAAAAAGTATTTTGAAGTTGGAAGCTGTTCAAACCTCGGAGATGCACAGGCACGCCGTCTTAAAATCCGTGTGGACGGAGAAAACGGCAAGTATTTTGCACATACCCTGAACAACACTGTTGTAGCTCCTCCAAGAATGCTGATTGCTTTCCTTGAGAACAACCTGAATACCGACGGTTCTGTGAACATTCCGGCAGCGCTGCAGCCGTATATGGGCGGGATGACGGTAATTAAATAAAAGAACAATGAATGGGCATACATGAGTAGAGATACTTATTTGCCAGACTTTAGAAAAACAATTTCTTTTGCAAACTTAAAATGCTAAGATAAGGGTACCTTTTGACCCGTATCTTAGCATTTTAAGGAGAGAGGGGTTTCGCCGGGTCAGATAATTCTTTAATCATTATCCCGATTGAGACGGTGCGATTACAAGCATGGATTCACCAAAAGTAAAGATCTCAGAAACTATAATTACCCATTTTTAGAATTGTATTGTTTAAACCTGCTTAAAGTGCACGGCAAAGCCCCCGTACTCTTTTTTCAGATAAATGAGTACCAGTTCTTTTGCAGAATTATATACTGCAGTATCGAAATTAAATTCATATCCAAGCGCACGGTAATAGCTGACGGCCAGATATATATTACCGGTGCCTAATGCAATATGCCCATTTTTCCCCAGAAAGGGATGTTTCATAACCTCAATCAAGGTTCCAACAAAAAAGGAATCTCTGGTATTTTTCACAGGAAGGTTAAGAAGGCTGCCATATTGCCCGGTAATTTCACAGGCTTCTTCTTCATCTTTGGAATTGATGCCGATATGGATCAGCTTTAAGTCCAGAATTTTATCAATTTCAGACTGGAGGAATTCGGATAAGTTTTCAGCTTCATACAGTGAACAGAGGCTGGAAGGAATGGTGATAAACCTGACATTTCCTCCCAACAGGAACTGTTTTTCTTCTGAAGATAATTTTAATAATGTTATGTCGGAAGCTGATACCGGTGAAGTATAAAAACTATCAGTCTCCAAACAGATATAAGGGATGCCGAATTTCATAAGTATACTGCCTAAAGTTGATGTGTCAATGCCCTGCAAAGTCTGAATACACGGAAGTACTCCAAATTGCTTGATAAGGTATAAAGTGTGGTTCATAATCTTTCCTCTTTTCGTAGATCAATTGCCGTGAAAATCCATGGCAATTGATCCAGGGATACTGAACCGTACGAAATAGAACCTTGTGATGCGTGTTATATATTATATGAACGAACGGAATAAATTAAATCTTCAGTGTAGCCGAATCTATGTGAGATTTCCAGGGCAGCATCAGTTATTAGCTTGCTGTAGAAAGGCTCCTTCTCCCTGGTAGAAGGTGTATATATTGTCGATATGCTTATTGCGGCTATGCATTTACCCGAATGATTCAGTATCGGGGCAGCGACACAAAATACAAAATCATTGTCTTCACAGTTATCGATCGAATAACCTCTTTCTCTGATTTTTTCAAGATCGCCTATGAGACTGTTAAAATCAGGAAGAGTATTTGCCGTATGCGTTTGCAGTTTCCCGCCTCCTGTTATCATTCTCACTTCCTCAATGGGCATGGATGCTAACATTGCTTTACCGAGACCGGTGCAGTGCATATAATTCCGGTCGCCTATTACACATGTAGTCCTGGTAGGAGATCTTCCTTCAACTTTATCCAGATAAACAAGAAAGCCATTGTTTGGAACAGCAAGAAATGCCGTCTCACCGGTTTGAAGGCTTAAATCCTTCAAATAAGGGCGTGCAACACTATGGATATGAGAACGTCCGAGATATGCACTTCCGATTTCAAAGGATTTAACATCCAACTGGAAGGTTTTATTTTCTTCATTTATAATTAACATTTTTTTGCTTACAAGTGTATGTATTATATCAAAAGCACTGCTTTTGGGTATTTTAAGTTCCTTACTGATTTCAGCCAAACCCACCGGTTTATGCGATTTTGCGATATAGTCCAATATATCTGCAACCCTGGCAACAGTTTTATTAATCTTGATATTCTGGTTTTCCATATTATCTCCTCGTTCATAATAGCGACTATACGTCCGGATACCCGAACAAACTATGAATAAAATTATATCACTCATATTTAAAGCAAGTCAACACATTGCATGAAAGTTGATAAATATGTACAGTTTTGAGGTCGACTTTTAGAAATATTTTATAATATGTTGACATAAAAGTTTTTAATTGCTATAATTAAAATTGCGAACGACGTACGAAATAGCGAACGGAATTATACTTTTCTCATGGAAAGGAGACACGCATGAAAATAACAAAATTAGAAACATTTCATATTCGGCCAAGATGGCTGTTTTTAAAAATATCTACCGATGAAGGAGTGTGCGGGTGGGGTGAACCTGACCTGGAAGGCAAGACAAAGGTTGTAGAGGAAGCAGTACATATTCTTGGGAAAATGATTATCGGGGAAGACCCGATGAATATAGAACACTTGTGGCAGTTAATGTATAGAGGCTCATTCTATCGCGGCGGCGCAATTTTATGCAGTGCAATCAGCGGTATTGAACAAGCTCTATGGGATATTAAGGGGAAGACATATGGTATGCCTGTATGGCAGCTTTTAGGCGGGCGCTGCAGAGACCGTATAAGAATGTATGCCCATATCACTCCCAATGTAGAAAATCCAACTATAGAACAAGTAAAAGAATGGGCGAAAAAAAGGTTGGAGGCTGGTTTTAAATCTTTAAAAACTCCTATGTTCGCTCCTGTAAGGCATATTGATACAATGCAGACTGTTGAAAAATATATTGAAAAATTTGCAGCAATACGAGAGACGGTTGGTAAGGAAACAGATATAGCAATAGATTTTCACGGGCGTATTTCACCGGCAATGGCACCGATTCTATGCAGGGAACTGGAGCCATATTATCCCATGTTTATTGAAGAACCGGTATTGCCCGAAAATGTAGACGCCATGGTTAAAATTGCGAAAGCAACAAGTATCCCTATTGCTACGGGGGAGAGGCTGTTTACTACGTGGGGCTTCAGAGATGTTATAGAAAAGCAGGCAGCACAGGTTTTGCAGCCGGATGTCTGTCATTGCGGCGGGATACTGCAAACTTACAAGATTGCAGCAATGGGAGCTAATTACTACTGCTCTGTGGCTCCGCATAATCCTCTTGGCCCGATTGCTTTAGCCGCATGTCTTCAAATTGACACATGCATTCCGAATTTTACTGCCCAGGAACATCCTACCATGCCTGACGGAACCGATCTTGGAAATATACTGTTTAAGGAACCGTTTAAAATAGTTGACGGTTACATAGATATACCTGAAAAGCCCGGCCTTGGTTTTGAGGTTAATGAAGAGGTATTGAAAGACTTTGCCTATGACGGAAATTATACCTGCCCCGTGGAATATCATTCCGATGATAATTCATTAGGGGACTGGTAAGGAGGATAGATTAATGAAAATTGTAAAATTTGAAACATATAACCTTTTACCCAGATGGTTATTTTTAAAAATTACAACGGATGAAGGGGTCTGCGGCTGGGGTGAACCTGTCATTGAAGGTAAAAGTACAGTTGTTGAGGAAGCCGTACATACCTTGGGAAAAATGATAATCGGTGAGGATCCGATGAACATCGAGCACCTGTGGCAGCTGATGTACCGCGGTTCCTTTTACAGGGGCGGTGCAATTATATGCAGCGCAATAAGCGGGATAGAGCAGGCACTTTGGGATATCAAGGGAAAGGTATACGGGCTTCCCGTATGGCAAATGCTTGGGGGCAAATGCAGAGACCGGATAAGGATGTACGCACACATCACACCTGTTGAAAATCCATCGGTGGAAGAACTTTGCAAGGCCGCAAAAGAAAAAGTCGCACAAGGGTATACAGCACTGAAGACACCTATACATGTTCCGCTCAGACATATTGATACAATGAAAACTGTTGAAACTTATGTAAACAAATTTGCTGCTTTAAGAGAAGCTGTCGGAAAAGACATTGATATTGCAATTGATTTTCACGGAAGGGTTTCACCTGCTATGGCGCCTGTTTTCTGCAGGGAACTGGAGAAATATTATCCCATGTTTGTAGAAGAGCCCGTCCTTCCTGAAAATGTTGATTGCATGGCAAGGATTGCTCAATCCACTACAATTCCCATTGCAACCGGAGAGAGGTTGTTCACACCCTGGGCTTTCCGGCAGGTGTTGGAAAAACAGGCCGCGAATGTTCTTCAGCCGGATTTAAGCCATTGCGGAGGTATATTATCAACATTCAAGATAGCTGCTATGGCGGCAAACTATTATGTAAATATTGCTCCGCATAATCCTCTTGGACCTATAGCATTGTCATCCTGCCTGCAAATCGATACCTGTATTCCCAATTTTACCGCTCAGGAAAATATACGTTTGGCGGATGGCTCGGATTTGGGCAAAAATCTTTTCAAAAAGGCTTTTGAGATAAAAGATGGATATATTGATGTCCCGACTGCTCCCGGTCTGGGTTTTGAAGTTGATGAAGAGGCAATTAAAGATTATATATATGACGGAAGTTGGAGCTGCCCGGTATATTATCACGAAGACGATCATTCTGTAGCAGATTGGTAATTTTAATGGAGGAGGCAATTGTTAATGAATAATAGAAGCGGGACGAATAAGACGGCGGCTTTTGATTCTCGAAAAATTTCACTTAAGAGCTTGACCCCCTATATATTTATTGGTCCAGCCTTAATAGCGTTAATTATGTTAGTGATATATCCCTTGTGTTATGGGGTATTCATCAGTTTCTTTAAAACAAACCTGTCTAACAAATGGGATTTTGTAGCCTTAAAGAATTATATCAGCATTTTTTCCGACAAGACCTTTATTTCACAGATATGGATAACACTAAAATTTACTTTTCTGGTTGTAGCAGCACATTTTGTAATCGGTGTGTTACTGGGAATGGTACTGAACCAGAAAAAGGCAGGAATAACTTTTTTCAGAGCTGTTTTGGTTCTTCCATGGCTTTTTCCTGAGGTAGTGGTCGCACTTATATTTAAATGGATCATGAATCCTCTATACGGGTTGATGAATAACTATCTGCTTGATACAGGATTAATAAACGATCATATATCCTGGCTTGGGGATACAAGGTTTGCCTTTATTGCAGTGGTACTTGTAAGCATATGGAAGGGCTATCCGCTTGTTATGGTAAATGTATTGGCAGGACTGCAGAGTGTATCGGAAGATATATATGAGGCGGCAAAAATGGATGGTGCCAATAAGGTTCAGACTTTTTTCAGGATTGTACTTCCCTCAATAAAGCCCGTACTTACTACCACATTGGTTTTAGATACCGTTTGGTGGTTCAAGCACTATACGATAGTGTATCTGCTGACAAAAGGCGGTCCCGGAAGCGATACCTCGATAATAAGCATAGAGATATACAAGCAGGCATTCGAATATTTCAATTTTGGAAAGGCTGCGGCAATGTCTGTCATTGTATTCTTCATTTGCCTGGTGATAAGTAAATTGTATAGGAGGTTCTTGGACAATGAAGAATAATAAAGAAGTTAACATAAAACGAGGAAAAATTACCGGTAACATTTTGACATATTTTGTTCTTGGAATTTCATCAATTCTTGTCCTGGTACCCATGCTATGGATGATATCTACTTCTATTAAAATCGAATCTGAAACTATTACAATACCACCTAAATGGATACCCGATAATCCAACCTTTGATTCTTACAGCCGGCTTTGGACAGAGTACCCTTTTCTGACTTATTTTAAAAACAGCATTATTATTGTAATTGGGGCGGTGGTCCTGTCGGTATTCTTTTCCTGCCTTTCGGGCTATGGAATTACAAGGTTCAAGTTTAAAGGCAAAAACGGCTTTTTAACATTTGTGCTTGTAACTCAGATGTTTCCTTCCATCATGCTGTTAATTCCATTTTATAAGGTTCTTGATTTATACGGATTAAAAGATAGTTTGCTTGGAATGGTTCTTGTCTACACATCATTTACAATTCCCTTTTGTACATGGATGATGGTTGGATTTTTTAAAACAATACCTATCGAATTGGATGAGGCGGCCATAATTGACGGCTGCTCCAGATGGAAGGCTTTTTATAAAATTGTGCTTCCCATGACCTTGCCGGGTATTTCCTCAGTTGCAATCTACTCATTTATAACTGCATGGAATGAATATATGTTTGCACAGGTATTAATAACTTCACCCGAGCTTAAAACAGTACCATTGGGTATAGCCGATCTGAACGGCTTCTATAAAATCCTGTGGAATGATATGATGGCTGCTTCTGTGATCGCAAGCCTACCTTTGGTCATATTATTCATATTCCTGCAGAAATCATTTATCAGCGGTTTAACAGCGGGAGCTGTAAAACAATAAATAATTAATTTTTTAGGAGGATTAATACATGAAAAAAAGATTGTTGGTAATTGTATTGTGTTTAGCAATGGCAGCATCAATGCTGGCCGGCTGCGGCAGTTCTGCGGCTGGTGATTCACAGAACAGCCAGGGAGCATCTTCAGGAGCTTCATCAGCCGCAGAGACGAAATCCGGTGAAGACATAACACTAACGGTTATGTCCACACTGATAACTGAGACAGAAGCACCTCTGGAGCAGGCTATGGCAGATGCATATATGAAAGAGCATCCAAATGTAAAGATTAAATTTTTAGAACAGCCTGTTAACGAAATGGCAAAAAAGATAATAGCATTAAATACCAGCGAAGATCTTCCAGACACATTTTTTATGCCTACGGAATTTATGGCACAGGCACATGATATGGGAATCATAGTTGACCATGAAAAGCTGCTGGGACAGGAATTTATATCAACACTTAATGAAAAGGTTGTTGAATTCGGAAAGATTGAAGGCCAACTTATGCTGGTGCCCTGGCACGTTATACCTGTAGCTCTTATAGCCAGAGCCGATTGGATGAAGGATGCCGGAATTGACAAAATAGAGACTGTAGCAGACTTCCGGACAGCTGCAAAGGCATTTACAAAAGACGGACACTGGGGATTCAGCATGGTAGGAACTAAAAATGGTTCCGGAGAAGCCAGATTCTGTCAGTTTATAAGGACATTTGGAGTTAATGAAGTATATAAGGATGCTTCCGGTAAATGGGTTTCTGATTTAACTACCGATAAATACAAAAAAGCACTTCAAACTTTTGTAGACCTGTCAAAGAAAGACGGTGTTGTACCTCCTGGAGTAACTGAAACGGGTTATCCTGAAGCCGTTGCATATTTTGCAAAGGAACAGACAGGATTGATGATATCAGGTTCAAATGCAATAGGTGCAATAGAGAGTTCTAATCCTGCGCTTAAAGGAAAGCTGGTAAGCATACCTATGCCTGCAGATGAGAGACATGTAACAAATTTGCAGACTTCAGGCTATGCAATTACCACAGCGTGTAAAAATCCCGAAGCAATGGCGGATTACCTCAAGTTTATGACGAGCAAGGACATTGCGGTTGATTTTGCAATAAAATCAGGAAGACTTCCGGTTACAAAAGAAGCAATAAGTGCAACTGAATTGCAGACAGACAGCTTCAAGGGCTTCCTGGACTCTATGCAATATGCCCTTCCACAGCCTTCATTTCCGGCCTATACTGAAATTCTGGACATCATGGGTGATTCATATAATACAATGCTGGCAACAAACAGAACAATAGATGAAATAATGAAAACTGTTGAAACCCGACTGAAGTCCGTACTGGAAGCAAATAACTAAAAACCAATAACGTAATACTTACATAACAGACTGAACATGGGGAATCGGGTATTGGCTCTATTCCCCATATTTTTAGAAAGGAGGAGATGCAATGTATGTTTTGGCAGCAGATTTTGGTACATCATCTGTAAAAACTGCGATATTGGATGAAAATAATAATTTATTAAAAACAGCCAAACATAATTATGAATTCAAGGTAACAGAGCGAACCAGAGTTGAAATAGATGTGGATGAAGTAATGAATGCTTTTATCCAATCATTGCATGAATTAAAAGAATATCTACCCTATGTTGAAGCCATCGGCTTTGACACCTTTGCACCGTCCTTCCTGCTAATGGATAAAGAGGGGAATGCGGTTTCCCGTATAATAACCCATCTTGATCGAAGAAGCCGTCAATATACAAAAAAAATAAT
>JAEVZU010000115.1 GCA_023392075.1 Bacillota bacterium
ACAATTAATAGAGCATGTTTTATATAAATTTAAAGGGACATACTAAAATTGAAATTTGGTTTAGAATACGTAATCGGAGGATGATACAATGAGTAAAATTAGTGAAGCTATTGGCAGGATCAGGTCACTGGAGTGTCCGACAGGAGAATTGGAAAACAGAGTCACCGGAATACTTGAGGAATACGGGGTGGCCGGCAGAACTCAAATTAATATTGACCGGGCCAAAATCCTGGATAGTGATGACGCCCAGGCTTATAAAGTGAAAATTGAAGATAAGGGGCAGTCATTGATTGTAATGGCCCAATCAGGATATGACGATTATGTCGCCAGGGTTGTGGATGTCTATAATGCCTAGCCTTTTTTTACTGCTGATATGAGCAGCATCATAGGATTGATTAAACGGCAAACACATTGAATTTAATTATAGCACATATTACAATATCATGATAAAACCGCATAACTTTGAAATTTCACATTTTCACATATTGCCATAACTTTCAGCAGGGGCTATTATTATGTTAGTCACATAAACAAAATGGGCGTTGCCGGAGGTACAATTGTTTGAAAAACATAGATTTTTATATTGTTGATGTCTTTGCAGAAAACAGATACCAGGGGAATCAATTAGCCGTGTTCCGCAATGCAGCAGGCCTGTCAAAAGATGAAATGCAGCGGATAGCCAAGGAAACCAATTTTGCCGAAACCACTTTTATTTTATCCGATAATAAGGTCAATAACGGCTATGACGTAAAAATATTTACCCCGGATTTTGAGGTGCCTTTTGCAGGCCACCCGACACTGGGAACTGCATTTATTATTAATAATGAAATAGAAAATTATTTTTCCGGAAGGATAAATCTTAATTTATTGATAGGTCAAATACCTGTAACATTTGAACAGAATCAGGATATATGGATGAGACAAAACTCTCCTCAATTCGGCCGGACAATTGATGCAGGCACAATGTCCGAAATTCTCGGAATAAGCACCGGTTATATGGATTTGAATTTTCAGGTGCGGGAGGTGTCTACAGGATTCCCCTCCATAATCGTGCCGCTGGAGTCACTTGAGGCTGTCAGGAAATGCCGGATCAACCATGCCAAATATAAGGAATTTCTTGAAAGTACCTGCTCTGCCTGTATTCTTGTGTTTTGTAAAGAAACCTATCAAGAGGAAAACACCCTTAACGTCAGGGTATTCTGCCAGGATTCGGGCTATCCCGAGGATGCCGCGACGGGAAGTGCCAACGGGAGTCTGGCAGCCTATTTGCTTGAATATAACTATTTTAACAGTGCACAATTAAACTATAGAGTTGAGCAGGGTTATGAGATAAACAGAAAATCGCTGCTGAAAATCAGGGCAGCTAAAGTAAACGGTAATTTTGACTTAAATGTTGGCGGTAAGGTTTTTATGGTAGCCAAAGGCCAATGGCTTTTAGCCTGATTTTTTACATCTCTTCAGGTTGCTACTTTATTTTTTCGCAAAGGCCAGAACATGTCCGTCTATATCGAGGCCATATGCAGCATGGTCTCCCCAATTTCTCAGCTGTGCCTTGCTGATCCCGGTTCCCCCCGCGTCTACCAGCCTGGTATAGTATTCATCCGGATCGTCAACAAATAAATATATTTCACTTCTGGGTACACCATTGGCAGTGCGGGGATTGGGTATCCTGTTTTCAAGAATCCTCATTATTCCCTCCTCCGGCATTATACCTAATGAGACACCGGTTCCAAGCCCAAATTCTGTCATTCCAGGTACGTGCAGGGCAGGTTCATAACCAAGCACCTTTTCATAAAATGCCTTGCTTTCTTCCTGATTTTTTACATATATTATAAACATCATATTTCCATCTTTGGTTATACTCATGCTCGACCTCCTTTTTCCTCTTATAACAAAAATCTTTTATATTCATCCAAAACACCAGATAACAGGCATAAGTAACTCTTTATATCATTATCCTTCATAAGGAGATGAAAAACATTGCTAATATTTCTTCTAAATATTAAATCAATTTTAAACTCCGGTAATTCCATCAACAGCGGGCATAAATATCTTGCCCTGGGGTCTTCTATTATAGTTATCCTACCCTTTTTATCCAGATAGGGTATATACGGAAAAATCCTGCATGCCAGGGGTCTGAGCCTCCTGTTGCAGGTTCCCTTGCAAACTGCAAAAAGAACTTCGGTATCCAGGAGCTTTTCCTTTCGTGTTGTTAAAAAGTCCCCGTTCCCGTCAAACATAAGCTCCTCGCCCGGAAACAGGCACATGCCCGCATCCTTGTCACCGGAACAGCATTTGCTGCTGCAAAGCAGGCCACAATCAAATTTTAAAGGGGTGGAGTTCTCCAGCATCCTGTATGCTTTTCCATATAAAATCTTTTTATTCATAAAAAATCCTCTCAAATGTGCAAAAAATATCATCCTGCCGCCTTAACGCCATTTAATACCCTAAGGCTCTGCCCACAATGACCACCTTGATTCTGTCCCTGTTGAATTGTCTTCTTATAACTACAAAGTCGTTGCAGATTCTATCGTTACTGTTACAATCAGTACAGTATCCCAATTTTGTGCAGGGTGTATCCTTGTTCAGCCGCTTGGCATCAATAGGTGCAGAATAATTACGCACCCTTTTCTCCGCCTCTTCCAGGTTGGCCACTATTTTATTTATGCCGGCCACAATTATAACCCGTTCCGGTCCGTACAACATAGCCGCCACTCTGCTGCCGTTTCCGTCAATATTATAAAGTTCGCCTTTTTCAGTAACAGCATTGGTACTGCACATAAATACATCTGCAAAGAAATTTTTCCTGTATATTTCTTTCTTTTCTTCACTTGTAATACCGGCTCTGTATTTATCTAAAAATTTGTATTCCCCGCTTCTCAAAAATTCAATCACACCTGTTTCGAACAGCGTCATTGAGTCCCCGACACCAACTGTAGAATTTTGTGGTATCAGCTCCTGAAGCTTTTGAAGCAACTTTGTTTCATCTTCCACATAACACCCGGTGATATTGTGTTTTGCCAAACCTTCCAGTGTTCTATCCACTTTCTTTTCAATAAACCAGGAAACACTTTTATCCATTGTATCATCCCTCCCCGCTGCAACCAGCTTTCTATTCACAGATATATATTATACTAAAGTTATGCTACAGAGGCCATCTTTTCATACCTGCCATAATTTATAAGACCCTTTAACAAGTATTTGAATTGTTAAAGGGTCTTATAGGAAATGCATTTCCGTATTTCGATACAGGCCTATCTCAATTTTATTGATTTAATTCTATAACGGTATACACCCGAAGGTGTGTTCACGGAAACAACAGTTCCTTCCTTTCTGCACAACAAGGCCTTTCCCATGGGAGATAGAATAGTTATGCAATTATCCTCATTACGACCGGTTTCAGGGACAACTATCTTATAACTATATGTCTCCTGCTCTTCAATATCCTCGATCTCTACTTCACTGTTCAAGCATACAAACGGAAAATCATTATTTGTCTGGTCTGATAATACTACGTTTTTAACAACAGTGTCCACAGCATTTAAATAGCTGTCCAGCAGTTCTTCAAATTCTTCCCTGTGTCTGTTAAATTCAGGAAAGTACAAGTCGACTATTTGCGATCTCCTTTCTTCAAAATCTACTAAATGTGCAAGCAAATTCTCATATGCCGGCATATTTAGCGTAAGCTTTTCTGTCACAAAATCCCCCTCCATTCTACAAGTAATTAAATGGTATTTCCCATAAAAAAAACATATGGCACTTTGCCGGCAGGCAAAGCACCATATGTAATATGATACCATATTTGTTGCACCATGTCAAAATCATTGTATCGAAATAAGTGCATATTAATTGCTGATTGATACTGTCTTATCTGACATACCCGTCACCGATAAATCTTGTTATTATTGCGATTTACCATCCGTTGTAAATAAACCGACTGCTGTAACAAGAATACCTATAAACGGTGTTATCCTTCCCATATGTAAGAGAAAACCATCACCTACGAATCCAATCAACATTACTTTGCAGGCAATTCCAAATAAAATAAGCGCAATTCCAAACAACATCGCTCTGTAATCTTTCATTTTCAGACCTCCTGACAAATTTATATGGCACTATAGGGTCTTCACATCACAAAACGGCAATTGATTTATTGCTCTGAGAATTCTTATCTGCGATAATCCCATCATTTTGCTAACTCCACAAGAGCCTCTTTGTTCTCGGCTATTACAGAAGCCATGAGATTTTCTATCTCCTTCTGTTCCTTTGCTTTGACAAATTCAACGAAGTCGATAACCTCTTTCTTCTTTTCTTCAGTCAATTGCTCAAACTCTTTCATTAATTTTTCTGCCAAAGTCAAAAAT
>JAEVZU010000130.1 GCA_023392075.1 Bacillota bacterium
GGTATTTATTACCAGTTTCAGATCATACCACGTACCTGCCGTGAATGATTGTATTGTTTTCCAGCCTCCGTTGTATGCCTTGATGCTGCCGTTATCAAATTGTATGGTTTCGGCATATGTAACTCCATCACTGCTGTAAACATATGGCAGACACCATAGATTTGAGGCAGCCTCTCTCCTGACTTTTGCTTCTACTACCACTATACCGCTTAGCGGGCTGAATGTCTTATATAATGAGGTTCTTGAGCCGGTGGCAGTACCGGTTTTATTAAGCAATACACTCTTGTCGGCAGCACTTGGAACCTCCTCCACAGTGACCGTGCCAACACTTGTGTCCGCGTTCCAGCCCAGAGGTGCGGCTCCGGTAGGCATGATATTGAAGTTATCATGGCTGTGATCTGCATCTCTTGTTATAGAAATTGTGTATGTGGCAGTTGAGCCGTCCTGTGCTGTAACTGCCACAGGTATATTGTTTTCTCCCACATCAAGATTCACAGTACTTACAGCTCCTGATACCGAGGCAGTACCATTTACAGTCATACCCTGGTATGCGGGTGAGGCCGCTGTCGGTGTAATATCAACACTTGTTACGCTGTTTGCAACCATAGCCGTATAATTGTAATTATTTGAGGTAAATACCGGTGATAAAGTCCCTTGACTTATTGTCAGATTACTTAGTGTGGCATTATTGCTCAGCCCTGCTTCTCTTGTAATAACAATTGTGTATGTAGCAGTTGTACCATCCTGCGCCGTAACAACCACAGGGATACTGTTTTCCCCAACCTCAAGATTTACACTGCTGGCTGCTCCCGACGTCGCGGACACACCATTTACAGTCAGACTCTGATATCCTGAAGTTCTCACTGCAGGCGTAATGTCTATGCTTGCTACGCTGTTTGCAACAAGGGCCGTATAGTTTTTATTATTTAATGTAAATGCCGGTGATAAAGTTCCCTGACTTATTGACAAACCGTTTAGTGCAGTATCACTTATTTCACAATACGGCTCGGTTTCAATGTCCACATATGTCCTGCCGGTGTTGATATCTGCCGCATAGAATTCTATTTTGGCTATATCGTCAACAGGGTTTCTAAGTGTGCCCTGGGTAACCTTCCGAATACCGTCTATATAAAAATCAAATTTATCGGTATCGGTATCAATTACTAATTTAAGATCATACCACGTACCTGCGGTAAAAGGTTGTATGGTCTGCCAGCCTCCATTGTATGCCTTAATACTCCCATTATCAAATTGTATGGTTGCTGCAAACGTAGTTCCGTCACTGCTGTAGACATAAGGTAAGCACCACAGATTTGAGGCTGCTTCTCTCATAACCTTCGCTTCAATCGTAACTTTACCGCTTAACGGGCTGAACATCTTGTACATTGACGTCCTTGGGCCCGTAGCACTGCCTGTTTTATTAAGCAGTACACTCTTATCGGCAGCACTTGGAACCTCCTGTACAGTTACCGTGCCCACACTTGTATCAATGTTCCATCCCAAAGGCGCGCTGCCGGTAGGCATGGTGTTAAAGTTTTGAGAATCTTCAGGTACTAATCTTAAGATGTCTATTTTATATGTGGAAATTGTACCATCCTGGGCTGTAACTACCACAGTAATGCTGTTTGCTCCAACAGCAAGATTCACGCTGCTGGCTGTTCCCGACGCCGAAGGCACACCGCTTACAGTCAGGCTCTGATATGCCGCTGATGACGCCGTTGGTGTAATATCTATGCTTGATACACTGTTGGCGACAATGACTGTATAATTCTTATTGACCGGGTTGAAAGCAGGAAACAAAGTGCCCTCACTTGTTGCCAGACTGCTCAGGTTAGCATCACTGCTTTGGAATATTGCTCTGGTGATAATTATTGTATATGTGGCGGTTGTGCCATCCTCTGCCGTAACTACCACCGGGATGCTGTTTATTCCTTCTGCAAGACTCACTCTGCTTGGAACTCCAGACGCAGCAGGCACACCGTTCACCGTCAGGCTCTGTTTATCCGGAGAGGTCAATGTCGGGGTAATCTCCATACTTGACACGTTGTACACAACATTGCCCGCATCATAGTTCACAGTGCCCGGGGCAAATGCAGGTGACAAAGTGCCCTGGCTTATTACCAGACCGCTTAATGCGGCATTGCTTGCCGAAGCCGGCTCACTTTCAATGTCCACATATGTATCCCCCGCATTACCGTCTGCCGCATAAAACTCTATTTTGCCTATATCATCAACAGCATTTCTGAGTGCAGCCTGAGTAACCTTCTGAACCTCATCCACATACAGATCGAATTTGTCGGTGTCGGTATTTATTACCAGTTTCAGCGTGTACCACGTACCTGGTATAAATTCCTGTACAGGCTGCCATGCCCCATCCCCGTATGCCTTAATATCGCCATTATCAAATATAACAGATGCCGCCAGACTTCCGTCGCTGCTGTAGATATCAGGCAAACACCACAAATCTGCGGCACTCTCTCTTCTGACTTTTGCTTCTATTGTCACTGTACCGCTTAACGGATCAAATTCCTTGTACATTGACGTCTTACTGCCTTCGGTTGTGTCGACCTTACTCATTAATACACTCTTATCGCCGGCGCTTGGAACCTCCTGCACCGTTACCGAACCTGCACTGGTGTCCAGGTTCCATCCCAGGGGTTCACTGCCGGTAGTCATGGTATTAAAGTTGCCGGTTCCCATAAGTTTGATATAATCTATACCTGACATGTAACCTGAAGAGGACGGATTCTTACCGGTTACGGTAAATCTGAAGGAATGCATGCCCCCGCTTAAAGTCTGTGGGCCGAGATCAATCTCATGATAGCCATCCCCGGAGGCATACTGGTCAAAAGGTAAACCCTGGTTGACTCCATCGATTGACAATTGTGTAATGGCACGGCTGGTGCTCTTTTTAATGCCTACCTTGATATTATATGTACCTGCTTCAGCAACATTAATATTGTTATATTGAATGTATTCATTGACACCCTGTAAATCAGCTTTGCTCCAGAAGTTGCTGCTTGCAGCCATGAGCTCTTTGACAGCCGACTTTGCACGGCCGTTTGTCAAGCTGGCTCCTCCGTTATAGTTTTCTGCTTCATATATGGTTCCGGCGGCAGGAAGAATAGTTCCATGAACTCTGATAATGGAAGCCGAATAAGCCTCAGCCGTGTAGTTAAGCTGATTGCCGTTTACACCGGTAGTACCTTGTCCGTATCTGACCCCATCTGCCGGAGTACTCTGACCCGGACCATCCTGATCCTCTCTGCGGTAGTTGCTGCTCTTACCGTTACCATCTCCCGGTACGGTGGGCTTCAGGTAAGTAACACTGGCATCCGGTTGAATATTTGTAATTCCGTTCAACGCAATTGACGCATTGATATCATTTGCGGAATTATTTATAAGCTTGAGGATCAGGTCGCCGGTTTCATAATCTTTTCCAGCCACAACGACAAGCTCTTTATCTCCTGATTGCTTGAAGTTTACATTGATATCCGCTAGATTATCAGCCCACATTTTATCTTTATAATAATATACTGTCTTGAATATATCGGTGTTATCAAAATCAACCTGTCTTCTTAATAATGTAAAGCACGTCGAGTCGGTAATATCTCCATTTTTCTCGAAGACAGCCATATCCTTCATGGTATCGACAGCATCGGCTATTGAATGGTCTCTTGAATTGGAACCATATTCTCCAACTTGTACCAGCGGATAGGAGGGATTCCTGTTGTAGCTGTTCAAAAAATCTTCCCAGCTTCTGTCGTTTCTGGGGTAATAAAAGTGGACATCGGTAGAATATGCTCCTCCCAGACTGTCATTAAAATCATAAAGAGTTAGATCTATCCCGCCGGTTACGACAAGTTTAAGCTCGGGATAAGCTTCATGAACCGCATTATATATCTTCTTGATATTGGCTCTCGCATCAGTGCTGTCTTTTTCTTCATTTCCAATGCCGAGATACTCCAGGTTAAATGGCTCCGGGTGCCCCATCTCCGCACGCTTTGCCCCCCAATAAGTTGTATCGGCATCTCCGTTGCAGAATTCCACGAAATCAAGTGTATCCTGTACAAGCTGGCTTACTCTGGGATCGTCGGGGCTAAGAGCCGGACCGCCGCATCTTACACCAACCGGAAGACACGGTTGGGCAATTATTCCCGCATCCTCACAAAATTGCAGCCAATCAAACATTCCGAAACCATTTGTTATATGCTCTTTATTATTCATATTTTGCCATGCAGTATTAAAGTACTCCTTACGTCCTTCAACCGGTCCTATGGTATCTTTCCAATTATAGTCGTAAGTGTGCTGATGTATAATACATCCGCCCGGGAAGCGCAGGAAACTCATATTCATATCCTCAAGTGCTTCCCCTACGTCCTTTCTTAACCCATTTGGACGGTTCTTATAGGTTTCAGCCGGAAACAGAGAAATGAAATCCAGGTATACATCACCTGTTCCATTTGCCAGTACTGCCAGCCTGGCATTATTATCATCTGCACCGGATATAATGCTGCCGGTATACTTAACCCAATCCTCCGTGAGAGTACTTATAGCAGCGCTGCCATAGATAGTACCACCCTCACTCTCCAGGTTTACAGACAGGGATGAATCAAAGTTCGGTCCCTTCCTTGCGAAAATTGTATAGTTATATGCAGCACCTGCCTTTAGGCTGATTCCGTACCAGCCTGCATTGGATAAGCCGACACCGCCTCCGGCTTCAGAAATATTCATATGCACATAATGAGTATTTACGGTATTAAGCGGATTGCTGTTTTCCACAACAATTTGCCCGGTACCGCCGCTGCGCCCTACCTGAGTCCATCCTGCCAACGGAGTATTATTCGGGGCCTTATCCCCTGGACCAAACTCAAAGGACCGGTTAAAGACCTTTTCGGCATAAAAGCCCCCATCCACCTGTAAATTCAGGTCTTCGCTGAATCCTCCAATCAGGGTCTGGGAGACCTTGTTACCGTTTATATCGGCATTTACCGTGACATTTGCCGTTGTTGCAGCCGCATTTACAGGCTGGCCTGTCACAAGCATGCTTAGCAATATCGAAGAAGTCAAGAACATTGATACGTATTTTCTAATTTTCGTTTTAAAAACCGTACACATATTATACATTCAACTCCCTTGCTTTATTTATTAAAAAACAAATTTCTAGCCTTTTATTCCTGTGGTAGCAATACCTTCGACAAAGTATTTCTGCGCAAAGAAAAATATAAGTACACATGGTATTATTGCTATTACCGACATTGCCATAATCTCATTCCAGTTTGCAGCCGTAGTGGTGTCCAGGGACATTCTCAACCCAAGGGCAACTGTATATTTCTTGACGCTGTTGATATATATCATTGAATTAAAAAAGTCGTTCCAGGTCCAGATAAACTGAAATATTCCTGCTGAAAACAGAGCCGGTTTACAAAGTGGAAGTAAAATCCTGACCAGTATGGTAAAGGAATTACAGCCGTCTATAGTTGCCGATTCATCCAAATCTCTTGGCAGACCTCTGAAAAACTGCACCAGCATGAATATGAAAAATGGGTAGCAGGCAAACAAAGCTGGTATTGTAAACGGCAAATAGCTGTTAAGCCAGTCGAAATTTTTAAACAG
The DNA here is from genome assembly GCA_023392075.1 of Bacillota bacterium. Taxonomy (GTDB): domain Bacteria; phylum Bacillota; class Clostridia; order Acetivibrionales; family DSM-1351; genus Ruminiclostridium. The sequence goes on from JAEVZU010000130.1 coordinate 5,617, forward strand.
AATATATCTGGGTATTATTATTACCGCATTGGGCAGCATCAGTGTAGATATCATCAAGGTAAAAAGTATCTTTTTCAAAGGAAACTTGAAGCGTGCAAACCCGTATGCGACCAGTGTACTTGATATCAATGTAAAAGCCACTACCGGAATGACAAGTTCAAAGGTATTAACGAAGAAGACCCCGAAGCTGAACTGTCCGCTTCCTTTCCATCCGTTGTAAAATGCATCCCAAACCACATTCTTGGGTAAGAGATCAACCGAACCGAAAATTTCATTGTTAGGTTTAAACGCTGAAAAGAACAGCCATATCAGAGGATAAATCATAAATAAACCGAAGGCACTCAATAAAAGGTACATTATGGTTTTTTGAAATAAATTGTATTCCTTCTTCACGCTAGAAGTCACCTCCGTCCTCATAATGAGTCCACGATTGCGATGATTTAAATGTCAAGGCGGTAAATGCCAGGATCAACAAAAACAGGACCCATGACAACGCGGATGCATATCCCATTTTATAGAACTTGAAACCTTCATCATACAATTTCATGGCATATAAATAGGTAGAGTTCAAAGGTCCTCCGCCGGTTATGACGAATGGCCCGGTAAAATCCTGAAAAGCATTGACCATCTGCATGATCAGGTTAAAAAATATAATCGGGGTCAGCAGTGGAATTGTTATGGTGAAGAACATCCTGATTTTTGATGCACCATCAACAGTACCTGCTTCGTACAGTTCCGCCGGTATCTGCTTCAAGCCTGCCAGAAATAATACCATTGACGAGCCGAACTGCCATACTGTCAAAAGACCTATTGTGAAAAGTGCTACATTTGGGCTTCCCAACCAATCTACCGACGGAATATGCAAAACCGAAAGTACTTTGTTTACGACTCCCTCCTTCATAAACAGAAATTTCCAAAGTACTGCAACTGCAACACTGCCTCCAAGTATTGAAGGAAGGTAGTAAACTGTTCTGAAAATATTTACAAACTTCAATTTTATATTCAAAATCATGGCTACTAACAAAGCGAAAGCAAGCTTCATCGGTACCGACATAAATACATATTTAATTGTAATTCCCAGAGATTGATAGAATAAATCATCGTTTTTAAACATTGAAATATAGTTTTTAAAACCTAAAAAACTGGGTGTATTGGTTATTGAATAGTCTGTAAATGAATACACAAAAGATGATACAAACGGATATAATTGAAATACCAGAAAACCTATAATCCATGGGGAAATATAGAGAAGTCCGATATACCGCTTTTTCTGAGATGTCTTTGCTGCTTTAATTTTCATTTAAATCACCAATCTTATAAATTTTTACACATATATAGGGTGATAACACATATGCCACCACCCTATATATATCAGCTTGCCTTAACTCTTATTTTGTCTTTGCCTTAAGTTCATCCAATTTTGCCTGAACCCGGCTTGTAAGCTCATCAGCTGCCTGCTCCGGCGTTATTTTTGAATAAGCAACTTTCTGGCATACATCTTTTTCGATTTCGAACACTTCAGCATTACTTAAAGCTACAGGTGGTGCTGCAGCAGGATTCTTTAACGTAAAGTCAACTACTTTGGCTATATCCAGATCTACTTTATTGGCATCCACCAAAACTTTCTTTGCAACTTCTGATGTCGGTATGGATCTTGAGTCTGTAAGTATCATTGAAGCATCTTCGTCATTCAGGAACCAGTTGGCAAATTTCACAGCCTCATCTGCCTCCTGGGATTTACTGTACACACCCAGCAGCATTGAAGGCTTAAACGCAATGGATTGGTCCTTTCCGTCCTTAACGGTTACCGGCTTGGCAACAGCAAAGTTCTCCGGCTTTAAAACATCCTTATACTTTCCTACAGTACCTGACCATTCAAGAGACGAACCGACCTGTCCATTTATATATTTTGGCATTTGCTCCAGCTTGGTGTTATAGAGTGCTGTTTCACCTAAGGGCTGTGCAGTCCCGCTTTCGAATAATTCCTTTATAGTAGCGAATGCTTCTGTCATATCTTCTTTGGACGCGGTTACCTTATAGTCGTCATTCAGCCAGTAAGCACCTGTCTTTGAACGGATATAAGGGTCAAACACAACTATAGGCAAAGCACTTGGATCAGTACAGAATAAATACGCCTCTTTATCTTTTGCGTGAATCTTTCTGCCTTCCTCGATAAATTTATCCCAGGTCCATTCAGTATCTACCGATAACCCGTATTTCTCAAAAAATTTCTTGTTCATATCAAGTCCAAAACCGTTTGTACCCATTGGAAGCCCTATAAGCTTGCCATTTACTGTACAGTATTCCTTCAGCACCTTTTCGGGAAACGCTGCCAAATTAACATCTGCTTTAGTGTTGAAATCAACAAAATTGTCCCCCTGAACTGCCAGATCCTGATTCCAGATATAGTCGAACTGAATTAAATCCGGTGCTGAGCCCCCTGCAATCTGTGTCATCAGTTTCTGCTGGTAGCCGTCATAGCCCTGGTATTCCCCCTCGATAGTCACATTGGGATTCTTTTGTTTGTATGCGTCTATGGCCGCAAGAGTTGCCTGGTGACGCGCATCGGACCCCCACCATGCAAATCTCATGGTAATGTTTTTTGCCGGTTCAGTTGCAGATGATTGCGATGAAACTGCTGATTGTCCGGCTGATTGATCTGCCGGAGCATTTGAATTGCTGCCGCAGGCCGAAAATGATGTACCCAGCAATACCAATATGCAAGCCATGCTGAGCAGTCTAACAGGTTTTTTCATATTACATCCTCCTTGATATTTTTATTTTTGAATTATACCAGCAGTTCTTTATATTTTTAAGATATCTGGGTTGATATTAAATATCATTAATTGAATTGTTTTTTTAAAGATATAAAAAATATATCATTAATTGATTTTCCAAATCAATTAACGACATAATTCTACATATTATTCTTTATATACTTCCATTTTTATTAATTAAAGATATAATATAATTATCCAAGTTCAACATTTTATTTCTTTATGTAATCCTTTATAAATAAATTTTTATGGAGGGGCCATGTACAGACTCCTGGTTGTAGACGATGAATTTGAAATTAGGAACGGATTGTGTAAGTTTTTTCCCTGGAACGAAATAGGTTTTGATGTCATAGGTCAAGCAGAAAACGGTAAAGCTGCACTTGATTTTATTTATAGTAACTCCGTTGATGTAATACTCTGTGATATAGCTATGCCGGTTATGACAGGTCTTGAGCTCGCGAGGGAGCTGAATTTGTCAAAATGCAAGTATAGAATAATATTTTTAAGCGGATACAAGGATTTTGAGTTTGCCCAGAAAGCCCTTGAATACGGTGCCAAGAACTATATTCTCAAATCCACCAACTATAATGAGCTGATTAGAGTATTTTCAAAAGTAAAATCCGAATTGGACGAAGAAAGATCCTATAAGAAAACAAATGAAAAAAAAGCATATAAATCTGAAACAGAAATGAATTTCAATGAAAAGATAATATCTGTAATAAAAAACTATGTTGAGTCAAATTTTCGGGAAGTCACTCTTGAGGACCTCACAAATCAGGTACACATGAATCCTGATTATATCAGTAAATTTTTCAAGCAAAAAACCGGGCAGAATTTTTCCGATTACCTGCTGGAAATCAGAATGAAGAAAGCGGCCGAGCTGCTGGACGATATACGATATAAAACCTATGAGATAAGTGACATGGTTGGCTACAGCAACTCATTCAATTTTACCCGTACCTTCAAAAGCTATTACGGAATGAGCCCTCGTGATTACAGAAATAAAAAATCTACCGGCTAGTAGTCTGTAATATATGAATTCAGGCGTTACAGACTACCAGACTGTATGATAGGATGCATGTAAAAAATGAGAAGAAAATTTTTCGTAAAAAATTTGATGCTTTTTATACTTCCCCTGCTAATACCGGTAATTATGCTCGGAAGCCTTTCCATTACCCTCACACGTGGCTTTATAACCGACGATATAAACATGAATAACAAAAAAATGCTTCGGCAGGCAAAGGAAAGCATGGAGCTTATTTACAATGAAATAGATTCTCTCAGTTTGAATTTCAACATGAACGCATATATAAGTATAAGGCTGAAATACATTTTAGATAACGGGTTAATAGACTATAGCAGCATGGATGTGCTGAACATTTTTAAAAATATTGTTGATGCTCCTATCAACTCAAAACCGTATATCCAATCCATCTATGTATATATTGATAACAAGCAGGGAAATTTTCTTGCTTCGGGTTCAGGAATTTCCAATTTCTCAACTGCTATAGACAATACCTGGTATGACAGTTATCAAAAAAACAGGTACGATAGTAACATAAATACTTGGGTTGAAATCAGGCATATAAACCTGTATAGTTTCATAAACCAGCCGGTCAATTTGGTCACAGTCTATAAAAAAACCTATACCTCCGGTTCTGATGTTGCGGATGGTGTTATTGTCATGAACATAAAGGGGGATTATATTGACAATATGCTGAACGGGCTGATGACTTATAATGACCAGATGGCGTTTACCCTGGATAATCAAAACAATATTATTTCCAGCAGCACCGGTGCAAATAAATCAGATATCGGCATTCTGGAAAAAATAAGAAATCAGACTGGTAATTTTTCCGAGTTGAAGTTTAAAAACAAACTATTTGTAGTTTCGCAAATTTATTCTGACAGATATTCTCTCAGGTATATTTCTATAGTGCCAAGACAAACAATTTATAAAGTCCCAAACAAATTGTTCCTGATTACAGTCCTTTTTCTCCTGGCCTCTCTTATTTTAGGGTTTATATTGTCATACTATTTCACAAGGAAAAATTATAACAACCTTAAAGCCATAATATCTACAATAGAATCGGCTGAAAATGGTGCTGCGCTTCCTCCGCTTCCTTCGAGGGTCAAAGACGAGTACGGGTATATACTTCAAAATATAATCAAAACCTTTATTGAACAGAGTTATCTTAAGGTTCAGCTTTCCGAAAAGAAATACAAACTGAAAACAACTGAAATGCTTGCACTTCAGTCACAAATAAATCCTCATTTCCTGTTTAATACGCTTAATACGATATTCTGGAAATCAATAAGCCTTACCGGAGAACAGAATGAAGTGAGTAAAATGATTGACTATCTTGCAAACATACTCCGTTTTTCGCTTGGAAATCCGGACAAAACAATTACACTTTCTGAGGAAATCAGTAATACTATAAGCTATATTGAGATTCAGAAAATCAGATATAAAAATAAGTTCAGAGTAATATGGCAGTATGATGACAAAATAACTCAAAATAAAATCATAAAACTTCTGTTGCAGCCATTGGTTGAAAACAGTATTTATCATGGAATAAAAGGTAAGGAAGGTACAAGCATCATAAAGGTAAAAATCACAGAGGACGATTCACACTTAAAAATAAGTGTATTTGATGATGGTCTTGGAATTGATAATGAAACTCTTAAAAAAATCAGAAAAAATCTTAACCAGGATGGTGAATATTCCGGTCATATCGGCTTAACCAATACAAACAAGCGTCTAAAGCTTACCTATGGTGAAGAATTTGGATTAAGTATCCGCAGTAAGTATGGCCGGGGTACAGGTATATATATTAAAATTCCAATTTCATAGAAAAAAGATTACTGCAAAACTGAGAGTCAGCTAACCGGCACAACGAGTTAATTTAGATATCCCACTCACTGAATCAAGAGCAGAATTATTGCCAGAACAGTTGATATAACAGCTGTTACACCAATTTTCATATGAAAATTCAACGAACCTGGATCCCTGAGTCCCTTTGCTCTTATCCACAACCCGCAGATAAGTGTAGATAGCAGCGTAAGCAGCGCTGCAACAGCAATAATGATTGTAACAATTCCCATGTCAATCCCCCATTTATTTTAACAGATTTTGTACTATGGATTTAATAAGGCTGTCCCGTTCACTTTTCAATTCGATATTAATACCTGTCAGCATGTGAAACGCTTCCTGCCTTAAATATATACTCTGCATTGTAACTATCAGCTGGAACGCAATGAGACGCAAGTCAGTTTCTGATTTACTTTCATTGTAGATCTTTTTCAAAACCGGGATCAGATACAGATATATTCTGAAATCACCTTTCAGTAAATCATACTCCACCGAGAGTTTGTTCA
>JAEVZU010000154.1 GCA_023392075.1 Bacillota bacterium
ATTTGCTCAGAACCTCTGCTTTGTATGAATTAACAGAGTGGGCCGATAACGGCGTAGTTGAACCTCTGGATGAATATGCCGGGAATGCAGGTGTTAATTTACTTGACGAATATAAAGGTCTTGCTCCATATAATGGTAAAATTTATGCCATACCTGAAGAAATAACTCCGTGGCTGGTATTTATAAATAAGGATATGCTTGATGCAGCCGGACTTCCTCTGCCTTCGAAAGATTGGACATGGGAGGACTATAGAGAATACGCCAAAAAGCTCACTAAAGGTGAAGGTGCGAATAAGATATACGGTTCTTTTATGAACGAATGGTCCAACTTCTTTACTGTTGGCACCCAAAGTGAGATAATGGACAATCCTTTTTTTACAGCCGACAACAAGCTGAATTTTGATCACCCAACATTCAGAGGCGGTTTGCAATTCAGATATGACCTGGAGAATGTAGACAAGTCCCAAGTACCTTATGTAGATTTGACATCACAGAAATTAAAATACAGAACCATGTTCTTCAGCGGAAAAGTTGCAATGGCATGCATGGGCTCCTGGATGGTTACTGATATTCAGCTGACAGACAAATATCCTCATACCTTCAAGACAACCTTTGCTACATACCCCAGATGGAGCACAAACAGCAAACCTAACACATCACAGCTTGACGGAGCCGGAATCGGCTGGTCAATAAATGCAAAGTCCGCAAATAAAGAAGCAGCTTATAAATTCCTGATTGCTTTGACCTCCGAGGGCCTGGAAATTGGCCATAAAACATGGTCGCCCTGGAAAAAAACAAATGCTGATGAAATGATAAAAGGTCTTGTAGGTCCTGATGAGAGCTTATATGATTTAGAAGCCTTTAAGGATGTTGTATTTGACCCTGAAAGGGTTGATAATCTTGTGACAAGATCCGGCCCCGGTGAAAGTGAAATTATAGACGTATTTACCGAGGAAGCGGAGAAATATTTTGTAGGCGGGCAGTCTTTAGACACCACTCTTAAAAATACAAAAGCTAAGGCAAATGCAATTATGGAAAAAGCAACGAAATAAAGGAAATTACGGCTGAAAGCTTTGTTCCGGGCTCTCAGCCGTGACTGATTTACCAGATTCTGTACAGTTTCGGACGGCATGATGTTATGGATATTTAAATTGGGCCATGCTAAAATATGAATAGGTGATTTTGTGAGGAGAATTGTCGAGAAATTTCGAAATTTAAGTATAAAAAGAAAATTAACTCTATCCTACTCTGTTATTGTGGTGTTCCCATTAATAATTTCCTTATTGCTGTCCAATAATGTGATGACAAACTTTATGCTGGATAAAATCGCCGATTTAAATGAAAATTCTATAAATGATTCCTCGAAGGTATTGAACAGAACCCTTGATGATATTGCTTTTACATTATTGAACATAGCAAATAACAGCCATGTAAGAGAAATTCTCATTGATGACAATGTCAACAGCACTCAGTCCGGTAAAATTCAGAAGTATGAAAAACAAAAGAAATTTGACGACATATTTGAGAGTATCCCAATTTCTTTAATGACCTATAATGCCAGTATAACCATACTGGGAGAAAAACAATTTGACTACGGCAACTGGGAAGATTATTCAAGCTATACAAGTTCTATGAAACAAAGCAGCTGGTATAAGGAAATGGGCCGGTCCAGGGATATGAGAATCAGGTGGATAGGCACCAGACCTGGTATGGGCACCAGCGGAGGCTATTTTCTGGAAGCTGCAATGCCTGTCAAGGGAAGCAGCAGCCTGGCAAGGGCCGGTGTAGTGCATATTCGAATAAATGAAAAGGATGTTTATAAAGCGTTGAGCTCAAATAATGGGACCAATGAAATTTATCTGATACAAAAAAACGGCGATATTCTATCGTGCAAAAATAAGGAGGAAATTTCAAAAAACCTTAATTACAGGCTTGAGGTTCCAAAAATCAACGAAAATATTAAAAACTGGTATATAGATGTTGACAATAACGGAGAAAAACTGGTTGTAAACAGCGTGCATATTGAAAAAGGCAACTGGACACTGGTATCAATGATACCCTATGAAAAATTGGTAGCTCCTTTAAATAGTATCAGAAATATCCTGTTATTTATCAATTTGATTTTTATGATATCCTTTTTAATGGTTGCACTTTTTATTTCCAATATAATAAGCAAGCCCATTATAAAATTGGGAATGAGTATGAAGAAAGTTGAAAAGGGTAATTTCAGCGGAAAGGTCGAAGTTACAAGCCAGGATGAAATAGGAAGGTTAAGCCGGAATTTTAACAACATGCTGGATAGAGTCAGTGAACTGCTCACGCTCACAAAGGAGCAGGAGAGGCTGAAAAGGGATGCCGAATTTGAGGCACTTCAGGCACAGATAAATCCACACTTTCTTTTTAACACTTTAAGCTCCATAAGATGGGCTGCGGCGGCTAACGGAGACAGGAAAGTAGAAGATATGGTGCATTCCTTGTCGGTATTGCTCAGAGCCAGTATTACAAACGGCCAGGAAATGGTTTCTCTTGAAACGGAGATTGGAATTCTGAAAAATTATCTCGATTTAATCCGCATGAAACAGGGTTCCAGTTACATTTTTGAATGCAATATAGATGACAACGTGATGAAATACCGCATACCTCACCTTTTACTTCAACCAATTGTTGAAAATTCAATACTGCATGGTTTCGAAGGACTGAATGAGCAGGGGGTTATCCGTATAACTGCGTCAGCAGAAGAGGATTCGCTTAAAATAGAACTGACGGACAACGGCAGGGGCTTGCAGGGCAACACTCTTGAGAGCATTTTGAACAGAGAGACTTCAACCCTGGATAACAAAAGGTATTATAAAAGTGTTGGGTTAAAAAACATATATGACAGGATCAAGCTTATTTATGGTCAAAACTACGGAATAGATATTTGCGAGGGAGAAAAAAACGGGACAAAAGTAACTTTATATTTGCCATTCCAGAAAGGGTGAGTACACATTGCTGACAGTAATGCTGGTAGATGACGAAATTAATGTTATAGAGGGCTTGAAGGTTTCCATAGACTGGGAAAAGTATGGGTTTAAGATCATTTGTACCGCCTCCAATGGGGAGGATGGCTATTATAAGGCAATGGAGCACAGGCCCGATCTGATAATAACGGATATTACAATGCCCAGGCTGGACGGGTTTGGCATGGCCGAGAAAATACGGGAAAACCTGCCTGAGCTGAATATAATATTTCTGACCTGCCATGAGGACTTTAATTTTGCCAGGAAAGCTGTCAATCTGAGTATTGCAGAATATCTTATAAAAGATACCATGACAAGGGAGGAGATCTATTCGGCATTAGCCAAGATCAAAACCGGTATTGAAGAAAGAAGCCTGAAAAAGAAGAAGGCCAATGAGCTTTCGGTGGAATTAAACCGTAACCGCTGTCAGTTAAGTGAAATACTCATCAATGAATTGCTTAAAAAGGGAAAAGTTGATATAAATAGTTTTGAGAGACGTCTAAGCATTTATAACTATAATTTATCAAAGCAAAAGTATATCCCTGCATTACTTACACTGGACAGATATGTTGATCTGATTAATAGCAATCTGTTTAATAATGATGCAGAACTGATACAATTTGCAGTTTTAAATATTGTTGAAGAAATTCTTAAAAAATATGATATCGGCGAGGTTTTTCCAAAGGGTGAAAATGAATATATAATTATTTTTAATTACAACCCAAACCTTAAAACCAGTATTGATGAGAAAATAGCTGCAGTGTGCAAAGAAGTCCAGAGCTGTATAAGTGAAGTTATTAAGGCAACCTGCACAATTTATATGGGAATTCAGGTTGGTTCAATACAGGAAATCAAGCATGCATATGAAGAAGTTCTGATATTAAAAAATTATAGGTTTTATATGCAGGACGGATTAATTTTATCTTATTCAAAAGGGGAATTAAATTTTTCAAATATTGATTTTAACTACTTGAATGACCTTATCAAAGAGTTCGATCAGCATTTGGAGGATCTGAATATTGAACTGCTTTCACATCTGGAATATGTTTTTTTTGAAAAGGTAAAAAGGGAAAAGGTTTTTGCCGGGGATGTGAAAATGGTTATTGAAAGGCTGGTCAACAGCCTTGACAAGTCTGTGGAAAAGAGCGGCTTCATGTACAGGAATGCCATTCCCGATTCCTGTATGAAACAACTTTTTAATATTGATAATGTCAATGGATTAAAAGAGGCATTTCACAGGCATTTAATAAATTCGGCGGAGGTTTTAAAAAAGAATGCTTCTTATACCTGTACTCCCGAGATGAGAAAAATTTTAAAATACATCTCTGAGCATATGCAGGAGGACATTAGTCTTGAAACCATAGCGACATACATAAATATGAACAGCAGCTATTTCAGCAGGTATTTCAAAAGTAAAACCGGCGGAAACTTTGTTGATTTTCTCACAGGTGTCAGAATCCAAAAGGCAAAGGAACTTTTATTGGAAACAGAATTATCAATAGAAGAAATAGCAATGAAAGTCGGACATGTAAATAAAGCTTATTTCACAAAAGTTTTTAAAAAGGTAACCGGGTTCAATCCTGGAGAATTCAGAAAGAAAAGATGCTCATAAATGCTTTTTACGCCATAGCATAATGGTTCCAAATAGTTTCAGAATGGAGGCAAATAATTAAATGCTTAAAGATAAACTGAAAGTAAGTATATACGCAAATAGACTGGAAATGGGCAAAGCAGCTGCAGCAGCTGTGGCCGAAAGAATAAGCAAACTTCTGGCGGACAAAAACGATATAAACATGGTATTTGCTGCGGCTCCGTCGCAGAACGAGTTCCTTGAGACTCTGATCAATAATAGGGAAATCAAGTGGGACAGGATTAATGCTTTTCATCTGGATGAATATATCGGCTTAAGTCCTGAGGCCCCGCAAGGCTTTGGGAATTTTTTAAGAAAAAAATTGTTTGACTGTGTTGATTTTAAGTCTGTAAATTATTTAAACGGAAGTGAAAACGGTGAGATTTTTGAGTGTGAGAGATATTCAAAGCTGTTAAAACAATTCCCGTTGGACATAGCTTGTATTGGCATCGGGGAGAACGGGCATCTTGCTTTTAATGATCCGCCCGTTGCGGATTTTAAAGATGAAGCCCTGGTGAAGGTTGTGGAATTGGATGAAGTTTGCAGGAGGCAGCAGGTCAATGACGGATGTTTTGCAGCTCTTGACCTGGTGCCTGCACGTGCGCTCACACTTACTATTCCGGCAATTATGTCAGCTGAATATATTTACTGCATGGTGCCCGGAAAAACCAAGGCGGAAGCTGTGGAGAGAACACTGAATGGTCCTGTATCGGAAACCTGCCCTGCATCCATACTCAGAACCCATGACGCGGCAGAGCTTTTTCTGGATGAGGAAAGTACTGAAAAAATATGATGATTGGGAATAGAGGTAAGGGTTGAAAGAAGTTATAAAAATGAGTAAAGGAGGTACCGAGCCCATACTATTTCTATCATTATGTTTTTGTGCGAAATGCTGGGTATGGGTATAACTATGATATTAAGGAAGATCTGGGAAGAAAAAGACGCAAGTGACATAAAGGAAAAATTGCTGATCAACCCTGAAGAAGCCGAAACAATCGCATTGGGCTACGTTTCGGTAAATCCCGGTGAAAGCACCAAAACCGGATTTCATGGGGACGAGGAAGAAATCTATGTTATCCTCAAGGGCAGAGCAATTCTGACCATAGGAGATGAAGAATGTGAGGTTGCCGGCGGGGATGCAGCCTATGTTCCCAGAAATCACGTTCACAGGATGAAATGCATATCTGAGGAAAAGCTGGAATATCTATATTTTGCAAACTGGCCGAAATGACAGGGATAGCGTGAAGACAGCTGTATGGCGGCAGAATGAGGTGTTTATGGATAGAGTAAAAATTTTTAACGGTAAAATCATAACCCCGTACAGGGTGATCGAGAGAGGCACTATAGTTATTGAGAACGGGATCATAGCATGTGTCAGCGGGGGAGCTTTGCCGGCAGGGGATGCCTTTGAAATAAATGCAAACGGCAGCTATGTAGCTCCCGGCTTTATTGATATCCATACTCATGGGGCTGGAGGTTACGACTTCATGGATGCCACTGCCGAAGCTTACCTTGGGGCGGCCGAAGTACATGCACAATATGGGACCACATCCATTGTACCTACCACTCTTACCTGCACCAATGATGAACTTCAACAATCCTTTGAAGCATTCAGAAAAGCAAAGTCCATAAACAGCAAAGGTGCCGGTTTGATAGGAATACACCTGGAGGGGCCGTATTTTTCACCGGAACAAAAAGGGGCGCAGGACCCCAGATATATCAGAAAACCCTTGAAAGAAGAATATGAGAGGATTTTTGAATGGAGCGACGACATTGTTCGCTGGAGTGCCGCACCTGAAATTGAAGGGGCGATGGAGTTTTGCCGATATGCCAGGAAAAAAGGGGTCTTAATGTCCATAGGGCATTCTGATGCCATAGGTGAAGAGGTAGCAGAGGCTTTTGAAAACGGATTTACACATGTAACGCATTTGTATTCGGCCATGTCGGGTGTAAAGAGGATCAATGGGCGGCGGGTTTCTGGAGTAATTGAGAGTGCTTTCCTCATAGATGAAATGACGGTGGAGGTAATAGCCGACGGCATACATATTCCGCCTGACCTGTTAAAGCTGGTATATAAAATAAAGGGACCTTCCCGGACAGTGCTGGTTACCG
>JAEVZU010000183.1 GCA_023392075.1 Bacillota bacterium
AGATATTGATACCTCTTGTTTTCATAGGTTTTTTCAGCTTTAAAAGTTCTGAAGAAATCATTACAAATAAATCCCTTTCATACTCCAAGGATATACTGAGCCTTATTGAACTAAGGCTTCAGGATACTGTCAGAAATCTTAACATCATATCCCAGGATCTGAGCAGTGATGAAAGTATTTATGAAGCACTGATGAATGACGACAGCAATAACATAAACATGCTGTACAGCTATGAAGTAGGGAGCAAGCTCAATAACGTATTTCTCAATGCTGTAATGACCAGGACAGAAATACAGTCCATGTGTATTGTAACAAACAAGAAACGGTTTTTTATATATGATAATAACAATAAATCCGACGGTTCAAACATCAAATCCATAGTTTTGCAGAAGTATACCGAGATCGTGAAATCGGCGGCTCAAGCCAACGGAAAGGCAGTATGGTTTTTCAATACCAAAAACGGAGTTGTACAGAATTCGTATTTGGTCAGAATGATTTACAACAGGGACAATTACAAGGAAATAGGACTGCTTGTTGTTGAAATCAATATGCAGTTTTTTGATTTTGTACTTCAGGGTCTTGAATCGGAAGTTATGCAGAATACCACAATTTTGTCCTCGGATAATGAAATTATTATATATAAAAACAAAGCCGCTCTGGACAAATATAAAGAGGTAATACAGGATATTCCCAATGAAAAAAACTCATTTGTTGATAAGAAGAATAATATTTTTGTTGCACATACCTACTTATCGGAACCCAGGTGGAGAATAGTGACCTATATCCCGCTGAATCAACTTTATTCCGATGTGGAAACACTCAGAGACAGGATTATATTATTGTGCATGGGGTCAATCCTGATCTTGTCTGTTGTGAGTATCTTTATGTCCTTTGATATGATCAAGCCTATAAACCAGTTGGTTAAGGCCATGAAAGGAATGAATATCGACAACATATCCGACAGTTATATAGAGATAGAAAGAAAAGATGAGCTGGGTTTTTTGCATAAAACCTTCAACAATATGACAAAAGAAATTGATCATCTGGTTACATGGATATACAGAGAGCAGATTACACGCAAGGAGGCCGAGCTAAAAGCATTGCAGTCACAGATAAATCCCCACTTCCTCTTCAACACTCTGGAATCGATCAACTGGATGGCGCAACTGAACAATGTTCCTGAGATAAGCAGCACGGTATCGGATCTTTCCACTTTGCTGGAGGCAAGTATCGGAAGGGATGACAGGCTCATAACAATTGAAGAGGAATTTATGTATATAGATAAATATATAGCACTGCTTAAGAGGAGATTTGAGGACAGGATTAGTCTCAACAAGGAAGTCGACCCCAAGGTGCTTTATATAAAAATCCCAAGGCTTCTGATTCAGCCCCTTATAGAAAATGCAGTATACCATGGAGTGGAAAACAGCAGGGGTAAGGGAATCATAACGCTCACAGCCAGCATTCGCGGAGAATTGCTGATAATTGAAGTAATTGACAATGGCAACGGCATATCAACAGAAGAACTTGTAAAATTAAATAAAGGTTTGGAAATGGATAACGATACATATTTTAAATCTTTAACCAATAAAAAGAACAAAAGTATCGGCATTGATAATGTTAACAGAAGGATTAAGCTCTTTTACGGCGAAAAATACGGTATAAACATTGAAAGCAAATTGAATATCTACACAAAAGTATCTGTTACTTTACCTGCACAGAGTTATAAAAAGGAGGGTTTTTATGTACAAAGTACTAATAATTGATGATGAATCCATTATCAGAAAAGGAATAAAAAATATCATCAATTGGAAACAGCTGGACTGTGAAGTATGTGCAGATGCAAGTGATGGCATTGAGGGAATTGAACTGATAAAAAAATATCTGCCCGAAGTAATTATTACAGATATCCGAATGCCAGGGATGGATGGCCTGAGTATGATAAAACAGGTAAAAGGAATTGTGCCGTATTCCAAGATAATAATCCTTACAGGATACAGGGATTTTGACTATGTGCAGGAAGCCATCAAGTTCGGTGCCTTTGATTTTTTACTTAAGCCGTCAAAAATCGAGGAGCTCACTGCGGTACTTACAAGAGCGGTAAATGAAATAAATGATCAGAAAATAAGGCATATGGAGATAGACCGGTTTAAAGTCCTGTTTGAACAAAGTATACCAGTTCTCAGAGAAAAGCTCCTTTATGATATTATTTACGGACTGAATACCAATGAATATGAAATAACTGAGAAGATGAAGTTATTCAACATCAGCATAAAGAACTTTGTACTGGTTGTCATGGAAAACGACTATGATGAGAAATCCAACAGCTCCCAGTATGACAAACATCTTTATCAGTTTGGTATTGTTAACTCTTTTGAGGAGATATTTGCTGAAAAGTACGAGGTCCTGTCCATAATGCTCAACAGCAGCAGGGTGGGTTTCATTATACAGAAGCCTGACAGGATACCTTTGGATATAGAGGAAGTAAGTGAAAAATGCAGTTATCTTCAGGAAGTGATAAATAATGGCTTTGGGTTTACCGTCACAATCGCTGTCAGCTCGGCCGGAGTTTCTGCTATGGAATTGCCCGAAAAATTAAAGGAATGTTTGGGTTCCCTGGAGTATAAAAGCTATATGGGCACCAATTCAATCATACAATACAGCGATTTGAATTCCTTTTTCAGATACGAGGATTATTCAACACTTGACAAGTACCAAAAACAGCTGCTGGAAAGCATAAAATCCGGCAACGAGGGACTTGTAAAGGTTACCACTCAAAACATAGCCAGGTATGTTACTACCAACAAAATCAACATTAATTATATGAAGAATTTTTATTATACCACTTTGTCCTCAATCAATAATATCAGAATTTCTGTATCGGCAATTGAAGTTGATAAGAGACATGAGGAGGGCAGGGATATTGCCAGCCTTCTAAAACTGATAGAGAAGAGTGAAAGCGCCGAAGAATTGAATTCATTATTGGAGGATGTAGCCGTAAGAATTGCCGAGAAGGTTAACAACTTCAACAACAAAAGCATCAAGCTTATTCTCAGAAAAGCAATAGATTATATTCAGGAGCATTACAGTGAACAGGTGACACTTAATGAAGTAGCTGAAAATATATATGTCAGCACGTTTTATATAAGCAGAATGTTTAAGAAGGAACTTGGTAAAAGCTTTGTTGACTATCTTAATGACGTAAGAATTGAAAAATCCAAGGAACTGCTCAAGGATGTAAAATATAAGACCTATGAAGTGGCAGAGATAGTAGGAATTTCAGATCCGCACTATTTTTCCAAGCTTTTTAAAAAGTATTCGGGTATGACTCCGTCGGAATACAGAGAGTCTCTTATTTTAAAATAACAGGAGTTAAATATATTGTTGTTCAAAATTGATTTTATTTGGATAATATTGTATATAAAAATAGGGTTTAAGGGTCTAAATGAAACAATAAATATATGAAAGCGGGTTTATTCCAAAAAGGACACATTTTTTCAATAAATGTGTCCTTTTTGTGTCCGATTTTGCTGTTGGCAGATTGTCAATATATTCAATTATAAAGCAACATTATCTATTCAGAAACAAAGTTCCGTTTTGTAGAATAAAGTTGCAAAGGTGGTCGGCACCTTAGGCATAACACTCATTGAGTGAAATATAAAAAGGAGGACTTTAAAATGTTAAAAAAGGTAATGACTGCTGTCCTTGCAGGTGTGATGGTACTTGGCATGGCGGCCTGCGGCAGCAATGACGGCACATCATCTGCAAGTACAGCCACAGCTTCTGCTTCAGGAACTGCAAGCGCTGAAGCAACCCTATCTTCCACAGCTCAGGCAACACCGTCTCCCGAGACCAGGAAGCTGACAGAAGCAGAAGGAACTGTAGTTATGTGGAACTGGGAAAACCAGGACCAGCTCAAGCAAACTCTTGCAGATTTCAACACCAGATATGCCAAGGTAAAGGTTGAATCGGTACCTGTAGCAAGTGCGGATTATGTTAAAAAAATGAAGACCGCAGTAGCTGCTAAAACTGCTCTGCCTGACGTAATCAGAGGAGAACTTGGATTCAGAGGTACACTGTTTGATATGGATATACTTGATGACCTTTCTCAGGCTCCATACAACTTTGACAAGAGCAAGGTTCCCGAACAGGCATGGCCGCTTGTTATGAATGACAAGGGAGTGGTACTTGGAGCACTTACCCAGTTCAATCCTTCAGGTATCGCTTACAGAAGAAGCATGGTTAAGGAACTCTTTGGCAATGATGATCCAACCTTTTTGGCCGGCAAGTTCAAGACCTGGGATGATATAATCAATGCTTTTAAGGATGCAAAGATTGGCGGCAAGAAGGTTTATGCCTTCAGATCGGTAAGAGATATATTCCATATTGTTGACGGATATAATCCTACAAATCCCATACAGGATGGTACTGTCAAGTTCAATGAGGTTTATCTCCCAACGTTCCAGCTTATCGAAAAGATGTGGAAGGCCGGAGTACTCAACAAATATGATTTTTGGACTCCAGCCTGGAATGCTTCCTTTGCAAAGCAAGAGGATGTATTTACCGCCGCGGCACCCTGGTTCCTGAAATATGTTGTTGAACCAAATGATCCAAAGGGTAGCGGTGACTGGGGGGTAACAGTAGCACCGGGCGGAATGTTCAACTGGGGAGGCACGGCCTTGTCGGTTTGGAAGGATTCAAAGGTTAAAGAAGCTTCATGGGCTTATATCTACGATCAGATACTCAATGAAAAAGGTGTAAAAAATTCTTTTGAAATCGGTATGAATATAACTCCTGTTAATGAATTCATTAACAAGCCCGGTTTCTACAGCAAACCTGAACCATACTGGGGCAATCAGGATGTGGGTAAATTCTTTATGGATAATATAGGAGCCGTAAAGGTTAAAGCTCTCGGTAAATATGACAGCTACCTGGAAGCTAATTTTGTTCTGGGTTTGCAGGAAATCAAAAAAGGTAAGACGGCTCAGGAGGCGGTTGATGCCATGATAACAGATATTAAGAAAAATGTTCCTGAGTTGAAGTAGTGATGGAATCGGCACGGAGAGGGCGAAATTCCCTTTCCGGGCTGATGCTCCGGGTAAAATTATTGTGCCTTTTCATTAACAATGGTTGTGTGCAAGCACAAATAGGAGGTTTACATGAAATTATCAAAAAAATCAGCACCTTATCTTTTTATGGCACCGTATTTTTTATTGTTTATGGTTTTCTCCCTGCTCCCTATTTTATTTACTTTATATATGAGTCTTAATGAATGGGACGGTTACTCGGAAATCAAATTCGTAGGATTTGACAATTATTTAAGGATGTTTCAAAATGGGGAGTTTACACTTGCACTGAAAAATACTGGGATAATAATGCTTCTCCTGATACCGGTACAGTTGATACTGGCTATCATAATAGCATACATGATCAATTCAAAACTGGTAGTGCACAAGGAAGTATTTAAGACGGCGGTATTTGCACCATACCTTACAATACCTATTGCAGCAGGTTTGCTATGGGCCTTCTTTTTCGACGGAGGCAGCTCGGGGACAATAAATTACATCCTGCAGAGCCTGCACATTATTGAGAATCCCATAGATTGGCTGGCAGACCCATTTCTTGCTAAATTTGTAGTTGCGGCAATCATGCTGTGGAGATATCTCGGATACAGTGTCCTGTTCTTCATGGCCGGATTTGTTTCAATACCCGAAGAACTGTATGAAGCAGCACGTGTGGATGGTGCCAGGGCATGGCATAATTTCTGGAACATTTCACTTCCCATGATTAAGCCAATCACCATTTATATGGTTATTACGTCGATGATCGGCGGGTTTCAAACCTTTGACGAACCCAACATCATATATACACAGGGGAATTACCAGTATGGTCCATACTCCGGCGGGCCGGACGGCGGTGCTATGACTCTTGTCATGCTGATGAGCAAGGGGGCCTTCCAGAATACACAGTATGGGTATGGCAGTGCAGTTGCTTACGGAATGTTTGTAGTAATTGCAGTATTCTCACTTTTATCATTAAAGTTCATGAACGGGAGGAAAAAAGATGGAGCAGACTAATAAATTTTACTCCTTTATTCTTTATGTAATATTGGCCCTTTGCGCAATTTTCACTATCGGGCCTTTTTATCTCATGGTAGTCATGAGTACCTATGATTCCAATGAACTGTTTATGGGCTTGCATCTTCTGCCTGGCCACAACTTCATGATAAACATGAAAGATGTTATTATTAATGCCGGCTTTGGAAGATATTATTTCAACAGTATTTATATTGCAGTTCTGGCAACCGGATTATCGGTTTTTGTATGCGCTATGTGCGGGTATGCACTAGCAAAGTTTGATTTCAAGCTGAAAAAGCTTGCCTATTATATAGTTCTAATCACAATGATGCTGCCGACACAATTGGGTTTGATAGCATTTGTATGGGAAATGAACAAAATAGGCTGGACCGACACTCATCTTTCACTGATTATACCTTCTGCAGCAAATGCTTTTGCCGTATACTGGATCAGACAATATGCAGTGCAGGGCGTTCCGAACGAAATTATAGAAAGCGGAAGAATTGACGGCTGCAATGAAGCGGGAATTTTCTTCAGGCTGGTGGTGCCATTTATTAAACCGGCTTTGGGTTCTCAGGCAATGCTTTCTTTTATGGCCTCATGGAATGCATACCTGATTCCCCTTGTGCTGATCAGCGACCAGAAGAAATATACCGTCACACTGGGCCTATCCACACTTGATGCACTGTATAGAGCTAATTTCGGTGCCAGAATAGCTGCACTGGTTATTGGCACAATACCTATGTTTATTCTATTTTTAGTATTCTCAAAATCACTTATCAGGGGAATAACTGCAGGATCAGTTAAGGGATGAATTCCCATGGTATTTATATGGGGGAAAACATGTATAAGGTTGTAATAATAGATGATGAGCCGATTATAAGAAAGGGAATCAAAAACATAATAAATTGGAAGCAGCTGGACTGTGAGGTCTGTGCCGAAGCCAGCGACGGCATCGAAGGAATGGAACTGATAGGGAGGTATCTCCCTGAAATTATTCTGACCGATATATGTATGCCTAGAATGGACGGCCTGAATATGATAAAACAGGTCAAAAGTATTGTCCCTAATACAAAAATTGTAATAATTACAGGGTATAGAGAATTTGACTATGTACATGGAGCAATTAAATGCGGAGCTTTTGATTTTCTTTTGAAGCCTACAAGGCTGGAAAACCTTACGGCAGTTCTGGGAAGAGCTGTAGAGGATTTAAATGAACAAAAAATAAGACATTTGGAGACCGATAGATTTAAATTACTCTTTGAGCAGAGTGTACCCTTGCTCAAAGAGAAATTACTTTGCGATATAGTTTTTGAAATAAATAATAATGAAAATGAAATTTTGAATAAAATGAAGTTATTTGATATGCACATAAATAACTTTATTTTTCTTGTTATAGAAAATGAATTCGGTGAAAACTCTGAAAAGACACAATATGACAAACAGTTATACCAGTTTGGCATTATAAATTCCTTTGAAGAAATACTGACTGATAAGTACGAAGTTTTTATTATTATGCTTAATAATAACAGAGTGGGTTTTATCATACAGACAGGTTCGAAGTGTGAAATAAATCCTGCCGAGGTAGTAGAGAAAAGCAGCTATCTGCAGGAAATGATCAACAATGCTTTTGGTTTCACGGTTTCAATAGCTGTAAGCACCGTTGGCTCTGCAGTATTGGAACTACCTGAAAAACTTAAGGAATGTCAGCATTCACTTGAGTATAAAGGCTATTTAGGTAATAACTCAATAATTCAGTACAGTGATTTGAATTCCTTCTTCAAATTTGACGACTATTCTTTGCTTGAACGATACAAGAAGCAGCTGCTGGAGGGAATAAAAGCCGGTAATGAGGGAATAGCGGAAGCTTCATCCCAGAGCATAAACAATTTTATTTCCTTAAATAATATTAACGTAAATTATCTGAAGAACTTTTACTATTCCACTCTGTCGGCAATTAATGATATCAGAATATCGGTTTTGGCAGCTGATGCCGATAAAAAGCATGAAGAAGGCAGGGATATCGCAAGCCTTATAAAATTAATCGATAAGAGTGAAAATACCGGGGAATTAAATCTGCTGCTGCAGGAGGTAGCATTAAAAATAGCTGCAAAAGTAAATATTTTCAACAACAAAAGTATAAGAATAATACTCAGGAAAGCTATAGACTACATAAATGCACATTATGCCGAGCCGGTTACTCTTAATGAAGTGGCGGAGCATGCATTTGTGACGAGCTTCTATATCAGCAGGATGTTTAAGAAAGAATTGGGTACCAGTTTCGTTGATTATTTAAATGATATAAGAATAGAAAAAGCCAAGGAGCTTTTAAAGGATGTAAAGTACAAATCATATGAAGTTGCAAATCTGGTGGGAATCCAAGACCCACACTATTTCTCCAAACTATTCAAAAAGCATTCCGGGATATCCCCGTCTGAATACCGGGAAAACCACGCAATAAAATAAAAGTAATATTTCTTCATCACCGTTAATGCTATTTGATTTGCCATTAACGTCATGTATTCCTGCTCCAAAGTACAAAGTGCCGGGTCTATTTTACAGTGCTGTAAAATATGTGGAAATATCTTGTTGTATTATTTTGTTCTAATGCCTAGACAAAATATTGCACATTTAAACAAGTTGTTCTATTTTGTCTTGCCCGTGTATTCATTAAAATGTAATTATGGAAACAGGAATAAGTTGATTTTTAACTGTGAACGCCTGTTCTTGACATTTACACATACTACATTTATGAAGGGGTGGCATTTACGCATGGGAAGAACATCGTCCACTATGGAGAAGGTTGACAATGTGCAAAAAATAATTTATAAACACGGGTTTTTATATGAACTAAAAAAGAATAAAGTATTATTCATCATGATGCTCCCTGCATTGGTGGTTTTATTTCTGAACAATTATTTACCGATGGCAGGTGTGTTAATCGCTTTTAAAAATTTCAAATATTTCGGAAGAAATCTTTTCGAAAATTTTGCCAAGAGTGAGTGGGTAGGGTTTGAGAATTTTGAATTCTTTACGGCAACGCCGGATGCGTTCACAATTACCAGAAACACTCTGCTGTATAATCTCGCATTTATCGTTATTGGTTTGATAATATCTGTTTTCTTTGCAATCATCCTGAATGAAATAAGAGGCAAATACAAATCGAAATTTTATCAGGCGAGCATGTTTTTACCTTATTTCATGTCCTGGATAGTAGTAAGCTATCTCGTATTCGCATTATTAAGCGAAGAGCAGGGTTTTGTAAACAAGAGCCTTCTTCCGGCTTTGGGCATGAGTGTGGACTCGCTTCCCTCCTGGTACGGCGACTCAGGCAAGTGGCCATTCATTCTGACCATTGTAAACATGTGGAAGTTTACCGGATATAACTGTGTTGTTTACGTAGCCGCCATTGCAGGTATTGATCAGGAATATTATGAAGCTGCCACCGTTGACGGTGCCTCAAGATTTTACCAGATCAGAAAAATTACCATACCTTTATTGACTCCATTAATGGTAATCTTAACTCTCCTTGCGGTAGGACGTGTTTTCTACTCTGATTTCGGGCTGTTCTTCAGTGTTACAAGGAATGTTGGTGCTCTGTATGATACCACTTTGGTTATAGATACATACGTGTACAACGCCTTGAGAAATTTGAATGACATAGGCATGGCGTCTGCGGCCGGCTTATATCAATCAGTGTGCGGCTTCATACTGGTTTTGAGTTCCAACCTGTTAGTTAAAAAAATAGATCCGGAAAAAGCACTGTTTTAGGGGGGAAAGAGATGAGACAAAGAGAAAATTCGGGTATATTAAATACAGTTTCACCTTTTTGGAATGGAGTATTCAATTTAATTTTTATACTATATTCAATCGCTTGTATCATACCGCTGTTACTGGTAATCGGTGTATCATTTACCGATGAAAAGACTATCATAACCTCAGGCTACAATTTTATACCTAAAGTTTTCAGTCTTGAGGCATACAAATGGGTTTTTCAAAGTGGTGATGCAATAGTCAGAGCATACGGCTTATCAATTATGATAACAATTATAGGTACTTTGTGCAGTGTTGCAATAATTGCAATGTTTGCTTACGTAATATCAAGAAAAGACTTCAAATACAGAAATATATTTTCGTTTATAGTATTTTTCACAATGATATTCAACGGCGGTCTGGTGCCCTGGTATATGGTTTACACAAACTTTCTGCATATCAATGATACCTTGCTGGCCTATATTGTCCCTTCACTGGTCAATGCCTGGTATGTAATGATAATGAGGACCTTCTTCCAGACAAATGTACCTGATTCCATTATTGAGTCCGCAAAAATTGATGGTGCGGGAGAATTCAGAACTTTTCTGCAGATAGTTATTCCGCTTGCCAAGCCGGGTTTGGCAACCATAGCGCTGTTCCAGACACTGGGCTTCTGGAATGACTGGTATCTCCCGCTCATGCTTATTGAAAACAGCAAGCTTTTTAATCTGCAATACATATTATATAAAACATTGACTGCAATTCAGTATCTTGCTCAGGCGTCTAATGTTACGGGAGGTACTGCCCAGATTCTTGCAAAGCTGCCTTCTGAAACAGCCCGTATGGCCATGTGCGTCCTGGCAATCGGTCCTATTATATTGGCTTATCCTTTTTTCCAGAAGTACTTTGTCAAAGGTCTCACAGTTGGTGCCGTTAAAGGCTAATACCATATAAAGCGTAAAGCTGATTATATGGATGGCATAAATATTTATAATTTTAAGGAGGTTCATATGCAAAAGGCAAAAAGATTAACAGGTTTGTTTTTGGTTCTCTGCTTGGCAATCACTTTTGTGGTTGGATGCGGCAGCAGTGATAATGGAGCTGCAACATCAACAACTTCTGCTGCGGCATCATCATCGGTTGCCGCCGAATCATCGGCAGCAGCTGAATCATCAGTGGCACTTGATCCTGTGGAACTGAACTGGTATGTTGTAGGTAATGGTCAGCCGAAAGACATGGATGCAGTTCTGGCTAAGGTAAATGAATGGTTGAAACCAAGAATCAATGCTACGCTTAAACTTAGCATTTTTACCTGGGGTGATGATTTTGAACAGAAGATGGGTACAAAGATTGCTTCCGGTGAAGAGTTTGATATAACCTTTACAGCTAACTGGGCTGCTAACTATTTACAAAATGCTCCAAAGGGTGCGTTTGTAGATCTTACTCCACTGTTAGACAAATACGCTCCAAAGACCAAGGCTTTATTGGGCGACAAGGTTATAAAGGGTGCTTCAATTGACGGAAAACTCTATGCTATTCCTACCAACAAGGAAATGGCCCATAACTGGGGATTCCTTATTAATAAGGACGTTGCAGATAAGAACGGTATTGATATATCAACCATAAAGAAGTTTGAAGATATTGAACCGGCTCTTAAGATAATCAAGGAAAAAGAACCTGGAATTGAACCTTTCCAAACAGTTGTCGGGGAATCTGCATACAGAATTCTTGATTTTGAAAAAATGGTTGATGATAACGTTCCAGGTGCTATCTATGGCGATGGAAGAGATACAAAGGTTGTAAATGACTTTGATACTCCTGAAGCAAAGGCATTGTTCACAACCCTGCACAACTGGTACAAAGCCGGCTATATCAGAAAAGATGCTGATACAATAACTGACTGGCAGGCAAACAGAAAAGCCGGAAAAGTATTCTCAGCAGTAGCTTCCTTAAAACCAGGTAAAGACGGAGAAGAAAGTGTATCATCAGGTATAAACTGGGTACAGATTGACATTACTAAACCAATGGCAACTACCCGTGAAATGACCGGTGCAATGCAGGCAATATCCAAGTCTTCAAAGAATCCTGAAAGATCGTTAATGTTCCTAGAATTATTCAATACAGAACCGGAGCTCTGTAACTTAATCAACTACGGTATAGAAGGAACTCACTATACCAAGGCAGCTGATACCAAGATTACAGTAACCCAGGCTGGTCAGGACGGTTACAATCCGGGAACTCCTTGGATGTTTGGTAACCAGTTCAACACCTACATTTACGATTCAGAGAAATTTGAATCAGCAACTGCTAAGTGGGATAAATTCAAAGCTTACAATGAATCAGCACAAGCTTCACCGATTCTTGGCTTCACATTCAACGCTGAACCGGTTAAGACTAAGGTTGCAGCTTTGACAGGTGTTAAAAAGCAGTTTATGCCAGGTCTTGAGACCGGTAAATCTGATCCTGCTGTAGTACTTCCTAAGTTCACCGATAAGCTTAAGGCTGCTGGTATGGACGATGTTCTTGCAGAGATGCAGAAGCAGGTTGATGCGTTTGCAGCAAGTAAGTAATTGGAGATACTATATTTATTCCAGCTTGATTTAATTACCAAATAGATGTAAAATAGGGCTAGCGCTTTGGTATAGCGTTAGCCCTATTTTAATAATGAATAAATAAACATTAGGCCGTAGTTCGGATAAGGTGGATTTGAATGAAAAGTGAAGAAATAGCTAAAATTGCCGGAGTATCCAGAAGTACTGTTTCCAGAGTAATAAATAATTACTCAAATGTACCGGAAGATACCAAGAAAAAGGTTCTCGAAGTAATATCCAAATACAATTATCAGCCTAATACCAGTGCAAGAGTATTGGCCGGAAAACAAAATGATACTATTGGACTGTTTATCGTTAGTATTGCTGATACTGATAATCCAAACAGATTGTATAACAACAATTATTTTACCCAATTTGTTGATGCAGCGGTAGAATGTGCCAATGCCAGGGGATTTTACGTACTTGTCAATATTATCTATTGTGAAAATGATTACAATAAAGTCAGTGAAGTCTTCCTTCAAAAGCGTATTGACGGGGGAATTGTTATCGGAACCGAGCGTGAGGCAGATGTTCTTATTAATGTCTCAAAAAGGGGTTTCCCTGTGGCTTTAATAGATTATGATGCCGAAGAAATAAAGAGGAGTAAAGCAGATAATAACAATCTGATTGTAATAGGCTCCAATGATTATGAAGGTGCTGCTCAGGCAGTTGAATACCTGATAAGCTTAGGACACAAGGATATTGGACTGTTGGCGGGAAGACTGTCTACATATTCGGGAAGGCAGAGATATGAAGCTTTCTTTGATACCATGAAAAAACATGGTCTGGAGGTTAATAAGGATTTTGTTCTGCATGGTGATTTTATAAAATCCAGGACTGCCGATGAAGTTAAAAAACTGATTCAAAAAGGAAATTTTCCAAGTGCAATATTTTCTTCCAATGACGATATGGCAATAACTGCCATGGATCTTTTTAAAGAGAATAACATAAAGATACCCGAAGACATTTCCATCATCGGGTTTGATAATATTCCGCTTTCGTCATTAATCAGGCCGGCTCTGTCAACAGTGTCGACACCTGTTTATGATATAGTTGATAAAGCTGTAACCGAGCTTATCGCAAATATTAAAAGAAACAAAAAAGGATTTTTCAGCTATAGCTATGATACAAAAATGATATTGCGTGAAACCTGTACAAGGAAATAAAAGTACTTGCAAAAGTGCTTATTTGTTATATATATTTTTGAGAGGAGCCCAAAATATGAAATTTGGATTTTTTGACGATAAGAACAGGGAATATGTAATTACTACTCCCAAAACACCGTATCCCTGGATTAATTACCTGGGAACACAAGAATTTTTTTCTTTAATTTCAAACACTGCAGGTGGTTATTGTTTTTATAAGGACGCGCGTTTACGTAGAATAACCAGGTACAGATATAATAATGTACCAATAGATATGGGGGGAAGATACTTCTATATTAATGATAACGGAATGCTGTGGTCTCCGGGGTGGTCACCGGTCAAGGCCGAGCTCGACAGCTACGAGTGCAGGCACGGTCTGGGATATACCAAAATAACAGGAAGCAAAAATGGAATAAGCACCGAAGTACTCTTCTTTGTTCCGTTGAATTTTAATGGTGAGTTGCATAGAGTCAGGGTAAAAAACACAACCTCAGATAATAAGACAGTAAAACTGTTTTCATGCATAGAGTTCTGTTTATGGAATGCGTATGATGATATGACCAATTATCAGAGAAATCTGAGCACAGGAGAGGTAGAGGTTGAAAAGTCGGTTATTTATCACAAAACAGAATATAAGGAAAGAAGAAATCACTTTTCTTTTTATTCTG
The DNA here is from genome assembly GCA_023392075.1 of Bacillota bacterium. Taxonomy (GTDB): domain Bacteria; phylum Bacillota; class Clostridia; order Acetivibrionales; family DSM-1351; genus Ruminiclostridium. The sequence goes on from JAEVZU010000183.1 coordinate 14,235, forward strand.
TAAACGCGAGTCTAACAGGCTTTGATACAGACAGAGATACATTTGTGGGCTTGTATAACGGCTTTGATGCCCCTCAGGTTCCTGTCAGCGGCCAACCGCAAAATACCATTGCCGACGGCTGGGGGCCAATGGCCTCACATTGTATCACAGTTGAATTAAAGCCAGGTGAAGAAAAAGAATATGATTTCATTCTGGGTTATGTTGAAAATGATGAGGAAGACAAGTGGGAAAGCAAGGGAATAATTAACAAGAAAAAGGCCTATGCCATGATTGAAGAAAAAGGTAATCCGGCAGGTGTTCAGGCGGCATTTGAAGAAATGCAGGATTACTGGAGCAAGTTGTTCACCCAGTACAAAATTGAGCATAAGGATGAAAAACTGTCAAGGATGGTAAACATATGGAATCAGTATCAATGTATGGTTACCTTTAATATGTCCAGAAGTGCTTCGTACTTTGAGACAGGTATAGGCAGGGGAATGGGCTTCAGAGATTCCAACCAGGATATTCTCGGCTTTGTTCACCAGATTCCTGACAGGGCCAGAGAGAGAATACTAGACATAGCTGCCACCCAGTTGGAAACTGGCGGTGCATATCACCAGTACCAGCCTTTGACTAAAAAAGGCAACAATGAAATCGGAGGAAACTTTAACGATGATCCCCTGTGGTTAATAGCTTCAGTTGCTGCATACATAAAAGAGACAGGTGATATGGACATTCTGAAGGAAATGGTTCCTTATGATAATGATGAATCCAAGGCGGCGGCTTTATTTGATCACCTGAGGAGTTCCTTCTATCATGTGGTAAGTAACCTGGGACCTCATGGTTTGCCGTTGATCGGAAGAGCAGACTGGAATGACTGTCTCAACCTGAACTGCTTTTCTAATGCGCCAGATGAATCCTTCCAGACCACTACCAGCAAGGAGGGCAAGGTGGCAGAATCGGTATTCATTGCAGGAATGTTTGTCTACTACGGACCGGAATATGTCAAGTTATGCAGGTTGAACGGATTGGAAGATGAAGCCGGCAAGGCTCAGGTACATATTGATAAAATGACTGAAACAGTTCTTGAGCATGGATGGGATGGAGAATGGTTCATCCGTGCATACGATGATTTTGGTCAAAAAATAGGAAGTAAGGAAAATGAAGAAGGCAAGATATTCATAGAATCCCAGGGTTTCTGTACAATGGCCGGAATCGGTCTCAAAACCGGCCACGTGGAAAAGGCTCTGGATTCGGCTAAAAAATACCTTGACAGCGATCATGGTATGGTTCTGAACAACCCTGCGTTTACAAAGTATTATATCAACATGGGTGAAATATCGACTTATCCTGCAGGCTACAAGGAAAATGCCGGTATATTCTGCCATAACAATCCCTGGGTGGCCGCCGGTGAAACAATACTTGGAAGAGGAGACAGAGCTTTTGAAATATATTCAAAAATTGCTCCTGCCTATACTGAGGAAATAAGCGATATTCATAAAACCGAGCCATATGTTTATTCCCAGATGATTGCAGGAAAGGATGCAAAGAGACATGGGGAGGCAAAGAACTCCTGGCTGACAGGAACTGCTGCCTGGAACTTTATAGTGATTTCCCAGAACATTCTCGGAATCAAGCCTGATTACAGCGGTCTGATGATCGATCCCTGCATTCCCAAGGCCTGGGATGGCTATAAGGTCAGCAGAAAGTTCAGAAATGCCACCTATGAGATAACCATAAGCAATCCGGAGCATGTTTCAAAGGGTGTTAAGGAGCTGGTAGTTGACGGCAGAAAATATGATGGTAATATTGTTCCTGTTTTTAACGACGGAAGGAGCCATGAAGTTAAGGTTGTAATGGGTTGAAAGCCTGGAAAGCCTGATGAATTCTCTCTGAAACAGCAGGGGAAAAGGCGAAATTCAGGTCTGGATAAGATATAAGAATAGAGGGTATGAAAATAAAAGAGGCTTGATGCAGGGACTGTCTCAAAATTATGTTTGTTTTGCGACATACCTGACATCAAGCCTTACTAAAACCGTTAAAGCGTTACTACCACCGAAGGCGAGACCAGATTGTGCCAGGGCTGGCACCAAACTGAAATTTCACCTCTATCAAGGGATTTTATATCATAAGCCAGTGGTTCTGCTTCCAGCTCTTCTAATATATCAATTTCACCGTTGGAATATTCAATTAATCTTCGGGAGGCCGAAAGCAGACGCTGTTTTAATCCTCCGAAGCGAAGCTCAAGTACATCCAGTCCGAAAATCTTATTTTCTCTTTTCCACTGTTTCTCCAATAAAGTCAGCAAAACTTCCACCCGGTCAAGTAAATCAGGGATTTCAAGCTGAGCAGTTTTAAGTAAAATATCTTTTTCTCCCGAACGGTACGCCTTCCTTATCCGGATCCCCATTTCACTCTTTAAGGCCAGTACATCACAAAAGGCCTTCTGATATTCAAAGAGATAACTCCATTTTGGATTGCGTTCGGGGCATTCTGCAATTTTTCCGGCGCAATTCTTAAAATGCCGGCTGTATGAATCAGACAGTACATGTGCATCATAAAGCCCTCCCAGAATGTCCTGATAAAGCAGATACTTTGTAGGGTTTATTCCACAGCGTCCCGGTGCTGGATTGTCAGGAGTCAATATGGGTTCACCAAGGGTGATAAAATCTTTATATGAGGCTCCGGTACATGTGGAAAAGCGTCTTTCAAGATGTTCGTCATGGGAGCAGCCTGAATAGCATAGCTCAGCCCATATCTGGAATACAGGAAGTACGGAGAACAAGGGGCATTCAGCTCCATCGTCTCCCCAGCTGGTTATGAGAACTTCACGGATATTATGTTCTTGACAGCTCTTATGTGCAATTCTTGATATAAACTCGCTGAAATGGCTGTAAGGAGTAAAACTGTTCCATTTCCAGGCTCCTCCGGCAAAAGCCATATTGGAACTTATTTTTATGTGGTTGCGGAGCATTTTATCATACTCTTCCTGCTCAGTGGAATAATAGTTCCAATATACCATAGTTATATCTTCCGGTATTTGACTGAGAAGCTCTTCCTTAATCGGACAGTCATCAGCCGAGTATTCGCCTCCCGACACGAGCCTGAAAAACATATCGCTCCACATCATCGGGCGGTATCCATATTTACGTGCAATATCCATAACACGGTTAAAATGCCGGAGCATAATCTCCATACGATCCTTATATCCGTGTTTGTCAAGATACTTTCCAAGCCCCACCATATGGGCCTCATCCATACCGATGTTAATTCTCCGGCCGGATAAATTTTGAGACATTGTGCGGAACATATCATCAATGAGGACATAAGTTTTTTCATCATCTATCAGAAGTATGTCATTACAGTCACAAAGCTCGGAAAAAGCTTGCCATTTCAGTACACGTCCCAGATGAGCCAGTGTTTGAATGCATGGTACAAGCTCTATGGAAAACAGTTTGGAGTAAGCATCCATTTCCTTGAATTCCTCCGGGGTGTAACGACCCCGCTGATAACCGAAATAAGGATATTCCTTTATTTCATAAGTGTCTTCGGTATATAGCTGTACACTCGAATATCCCATTAAAGCCAGGTGTTTTATCAGCTCTTTAAAAGACGGTATATTCAAGACTGCGTTGCGGGAACAGTCTATCATTACACCCAGCTGGTCATATGCTGCATTTTCTCTGACAATAAAAGGTTTTCCCGTTTTCAGATTTTCTATAAAAATACCAAGTCCGCGTAATATTTGGTGTTCCTTTACATAGTATATTATTCCCGACTCTCCGTCGAAACTATATTCCTGAATATGTGACCGTATGAATTGAACCGGAAGGCCGTTCTGAGAGACAGTCATGTCCAGCAGCCCTGAAAGCTCATACACAGCTTTTTCCTGGCAGGTACTCAAACCAAGCACCTTTAATGAATAGTTCATAGCAGAATAACTCCTTTTAAGTATTATTTTTATTTGTAAAAGTGAAGCTTATAAAAGAGATTCACTACACAATATATCACGGAAATAGACCGGATTGGGAAGAAATACACTTGAATCTAACGTTTTTATACTATAATATAACAAATGTGTACTGTAAAAATGTTTACAAGGCAATATAAAATATAATATATCAGGCAAATGGAATGAAAGGCGTAATCTTATGCTGGAATTTGTTAAGAAACAGGTTTACCGTAAGCCTTTTATTGTTTATACCTTATCCCTTCTGGTGGTGTGCACCCTGGTTTGTTCACTGCTGTTCCAGCTGACATTAAACAGTCAGTTGGAACAGATAAAGCAAAACTCTCTCAAGGAGTTTGAAAATGCTCAAAATAATATAGGATTTAATATCCAGAAAGTAGACAGCTATTTTCTGGGATTGTATTCTGAACAGAATCGTCAAATACTTAAAGATTTCATGCGCTTTTTCGGGAATGATGCCGAAACCTATATAATGAAACGCATTGTGGAGGTCTCGGCCGATGACAGCGAAAACAGCTTTATTGAAGATATAAAGAATTTTGTAAGATTAAATCAGTATTCCATTTCCCAGATATTATTTCTTACTTCAAAAAATTCAAATATCATTACCTATGGAACCAATGGTATTTCCCAGGTTAAATTCCGCATTCCCAACCAGAACGGAATAAAAAACGACATATCTCAAGGTTATAATTATACAAAAAAGATAATGCAGCCGGGCAATATGTCGGAAACGCTGGGAGAAGTAAGTTTTTTGATCCGGGCTCAGGCTATTTTTGGAAATGTCAATAAAAATCCAATTGTTCACGTTGCGGTAATGAGTAAGGACGGTGAGCTGTATTTCGAAGCGGATAATGCCATGAAGGCGGAGTTCCGGCGCATATATGACAGCGAAAAAAACAGCGGCAAGGTGGGCTCTGGTTTTTTGAGGGAAATGCACTATAATGTATATACATCCGAACAATACGGGTTTAAAATGGTCTCATTAGTAAGCTATGGTGATATAATCAATCAGAACCGCCCAATATTTTTGTTGTATATTTTCGGAATTCTTTTTATATTTATCTCCATAACCCTGCTGATAGCTACGCGTATGTCCTATGATGCCAGGTACCTGAGTCTTATTACCAAAGCCATTGACAAGGCAAAGTCGGGAAAGTTTGTAAAGATAGACATAAAGAAACGCAAGGATGAATTCAGTATAATAGCCAGAAAACTTAATGATATGTCGGAACAGCTTGAAGAGCATATTCAAAAAGAATACATTCTGAAGCTCAAGCAGAAGGAAGCCGAAATGAAGACTCTGCAGCAGCAGATAAATCCGCACTTTTTATATAATACCCTGGAGGTTATAAGGTCCCATGCTCTGGTGAACAATGACGAAAGTGTTGCGGAAGCTGTGTTCAATCTGGGAGGAATGCTGCGGGAGGTAGTTAAAAACAAGGATGTAATAACTATTGGAAATGAACTTGACATACTCACGAAATATCTGAAAATAATGGAGTTCAAGTTTAGCGGAAAATTTTATTATCAGATAGATGTTGATTATGAAATACGTGCAATGGAAACGGTTAAATTCTGGATGCAGCCATTGGTTGAAAATTTTTTTGTACATGGTTTTGACAGAAACTGTGATTACAATTTACTGATTATAAGCGGAAAAATATATGAAAATGAGACAATATTTCAAATTATAAACAATGGTGAAAAAATTGAACCTGACAGGCTTGAAGCAATAAATGGATGGCTTGCTTTGACTGAAAAAGAAAATACCGATATTAAAAGTATCGGCCTGATCAACGTATATACCAGACTCCGTTTTTTCTACGGAGACAGTTTGAAAATGGAATTGAGCAATAACGAAGAAGCGGGTATTACCATATCCATATCAATCAGGAGGGAGGACGCAAATGTACCAGTTGCTTATAGTGGATGACGAGCCCTTGATTATTGACGGGGTAAAACGGCTCATTGATTGGAAAAGCTATGGATTCAGCAGGATAGAGTCTGCTCTGAATTTTCATGAAGCCGTGGAAAAAGCGGTGGAACTGAGACCTGACATTGCTTTATTTGATGTATGTATTGATGATGCACGGGGCTATGACATCATTGAAAAGCTGAATGTTCTTGAAATTCCTACCAGGTATGTCATGATGAGCGGATACGATGAATTTGAATTTGTCCGGAAATCATTTCTCAGGGGTGTAAAGGATTACATCTTAAAACCCATTGATCCTGTTAAGCTGAAGCAAATTATTGAACGCCTTATTGTGGAAGATTTGAAGGGGACTATCGATGGAAATAAGCAAAAGGATAAGAATATTGATCCTATTCTGAATATGGAATATTCATCTCTCTCAAATCTGACAAATAAGGTTATCTTGATTGTGAAAGGTGAGTTCAGCAAAAATATAAATCTTAAAATTATAGCTGATAAATTTAAAATGAACAGCACTTATCTTGGGCAGATTTTTATAAAGGAAACGGGCATGAAATTTTCCGAGTATTTGATGAGTTACAGATTGACCGTAGCAAAGGAAAGGATTGAGAACACTTCGGAAAAGATAGCTTCAATAGCCTATGGGGTGGGGTATCTTAACCTGAATTATTTCTACATCCATTTCAAGGATTACTTTGGTTTTTCGCCCGGCAACCTGCGCCGGTATGAAGAAAACCTTGCCCAATAGTTATTTATAGATTCAGCAGCAATTAATAAAAAAACAAATTTAAAAAATAGAATTAAATGATTAGCAAAAATAAATATAAATTTAGTCCATGGTTTGAGAGGAATTCCTTCAGCCGTGGACTTTTTTATTGGGAATTAATAGGAAATAATCTAATATGCCATAATGTGATTTTATGGCAACCTATACAAAAAATACAGACTTGGAGTTTGTAAAATTAGATATTTTTTATTAAATCTAACGTTTTTATATTATTTTATATTGTTTATAGACTGGAAGCAAAATTGAGATACGCAATATAATCGAAGTAAGCAAGGACTTTAGGAAATCTATTTGATCAAAATAAAAAATATGCTGCAAAGGAAGGATTTCGTAATGATAAATGGATCACAGCCTGTAAAAAAGTACCGTCAGCGGTGGACTAAGGATGACACCGAACTTACATTTTTGGCTGCACCAACAACAATATGGTATATACTTTTCTGCTTCCTGCCAATGTTCGGAATAATTATCGCTTTTAAGGATTTTAGAATCTCAGGAAATTTTATCACAAGTGTTTTCAAGAGTTTCTGGGCAGGGGGAAATGGTTTAAAGAATTTCGAATCTCTTTTTAGCTTCGGGGATATTTGGACAATTATAAGGAATACTCTTGCATACAATATTGTTTTCATAATTTTAGGAATAGTAATTCCGGTAGCTCTTGCCCTTATTATCAACCAACTTCACAGCAGGATGGCCGCAAAAATTTATCAGACAGCAATGTTCATGCCTTACTTTCTGTCCTGGGTCGTTGTCTCTGCCGTTGTATTCGGGTTCCTCAGCTATGACAAGGGACTTGCAAACAAAATCATAGAAGGTATAGGGGGAGAACCTGTACAGTGGTATATGAGTCCCCGGTACTGGCCGTACTTTATAATCTTTATGAATCTCTGGAAAGGCGTCGGCTACGGAATGGTTGTTTATCTGGCTTCAATAACAGGCATTGACGGCACATATTTTGAAGCTGCCGTTATAGACGGAGCAACCAAATGGCAGCAGGTAAGATACATAACCTTACCGCTGATGAAGACAGTTATTGTGATAATGTTCATCCTCAGTGTGGGCAGAATATTCTACTCGGATTTCGGTCTGTTCTATCAGGTGCCGAAGGCTTCAAATTCCTTGTTTGACGTTACCTACACAATTGATGTTTATGTTTACTCCATGATGAAATCCGGAACAACGGGTATGGCATCGGCAACAGCATTGATTCAGTCGGTGGTAGGCTGTGTAACAATTCTGCTGGCTAATGCACTTGTTAGAAAAATTGATTCCGAGAGCGCAATGATTTAAGGGAGGGATATTAATGTCACAAAAACTTCAGTATAAGGAAAACGTTGAAAAATTCAATCAGGTCAAGCCCTTTACAAATATAATTTTTAATTTGCTGTTCCTGTGTTTGGCTTTGATATCACTTATCCCGGTTCTGTTTGTCGTTGCCATATCTCTGACAAAGGAAGCTTCCATTGAAGAATTTGGCTATCAGCTGATTCCCAAGGTTATATCGATGGAGGGATATATATTTCTTTACCAGCAGGCAAATATGATTCTTAAGGCGCTTGGAATATCTGTGTTTGTAACCATTGCAGGAACTGTTATAGGAGTTCTGCTTACTACAAGCATGGGCTATGTTTTATCAAGACCGCAGTACCGGCTGAAAAAATTTATGACCTGGATGGTCTTTATACCAATGATATTCAACGGAGGAATGGTGTCCTCCTATTATATAAATGTAAGTCAGCTTCACCTGAAGGATTCCGTTTGGGCCCTGATTCTGCCTCTGGCGGTAAGCTCCTTTAACGTGCTGATATGCAAAACTTTTTTTAGAACTACAATACCTGATGCACTTGTAGAATCGGCTAAAATTGACGGGGCGGCTCAGCTCCGGATATTTTTCAGTATTGTACTGCCAATTTCTCTGCCGGTGCTGGCTACCATAGGACTGTTCCTGTGCTTCGGCTACTGGAATGACTGGTTTCAATCCATGCTGTATATAGATAATCAGGATATGTATTCTCTACAGGCGCTGTTGAACAAAATAATGAATCAGGCCGACTATCTGTCTAAAAATGCCGCTACCATAGGCATCAGTGCGGCCGAGATGTCTGCAAAAATGCCGAAGGAATCAGCCCGTATGGCAATAGCAGTACTTATAGTTATTCCTATCGCATGTGCATATCCTTTCTTCCAGCGGTATTTCACATCAGGTCTGACCATAGGTGCGGTCAAGGAATGATTTTATTTTGAAAGTTTCAACGATTTGGATCTCACAGATATTGAGCTTAAGGAAACTTAAGTTTGATTATAAGGCGTGATTAAATAATAAAACGACCTTTTATAGCGGGATAATTTTCGTCAAGAAGGCGGAGGAAGGCGTAATAATTACTTTATTACAGCTGATGACAATGTATGGCGGAAAATAGCAGCCTAAAAATGGGGAAGTTATTGTTTTATCATTCCTACAAAAAACATTAAAAAGATGGAGGAAATAGCAATGAAAAAGATGTTAAAAGTTCTATCTATTATTTGTGCTGTAAGCATTATGGTATTTGCATTTGCAGGTTGCGGTTCAAATTCCGCAGCTTCAGAACCTACCGCAAGTGCGGGTACGGCATCAACTGCTTCAAGCACTGGAGCGGCAGCCAGCACACAGGTATCGGCTGAAAATGCTCCTACAATTGTATGGTGGCAGATAGGTACACAACCACAGAACCTTGCCGATGGTGTGGCAAAAATCAATGAATACATTGCAGGAAAATACGGTGTTAAAGTTGATATCAAGGTTGCCGGCTGGGGTGACTATGATACAAAGATGAACACAATAGTCAATACCGGAGAGGCTTTTGACATAATGTTTGTAAACAACAACAACTACAATCGGTTTATAAACCTTGGTGCTCTGGCCGATATTACAGACGCAGTACAGAAGGAAACTCCCGATCTATTCAAATTTATTCCCGAAAAAGTGTGGAACGGTACAAAGCTGAATGGAAAAATATATTCGGTGCCTACTTATAAGGATTCATCAATAACTCAGTATTTTGTATGGGATGATTCCGTTGTTAAGAAATATAACATTGATTATACAAATATCAAAACCTTAAAGGAGCTTGACAAACCATTCCGCACAATCAAAGCCGGAGAGGGAAAGTCCTATTATCCTTTGCAAATGATAAAGGATGACGGTTTTAACGGTATGTTCAACAAGTACGATGACCTTACACTGGGCTTGAGACCTATGGGCGTCAAGATAGAAGATACTTCAAGAAAAGTGGTTTCAGTACTTGAACAACCGGAGGTAATGGAAGATTTGAAGCAGCTTCACCAATGGTATAAGGACGGAATAATCAATCCTGATGCACCTACCCTGGGAGAAGCACCAAAGAAGATCCCGTTCTTCAGCGCACAGGCCTTCCCTGGTGCCGAAGCAAGCTGGCAGGTGGATAAAGGTGTTGAAAAATATGTAATGGCACAGCAGTTTGGACCGATATTCACAACAAGCAGTATTCAGGGCTCTTTGAATGCCATTTCCGCAAATTCAAAATATAAGATCGAGGCTTTGAAATTCATACAGGCCGTTAACACTGATGCACAATTGAGAAATATGCTTGCATACGGTATTGAAGGAACTGACTGGCAGAAGGTTGCCGATAACGTTATAAAGAGAACAAGTGATACCTGGACTCTGCCGGCTTACTCACAAGGAACCTTCTTCAACATGGCAGCAGTTGATCCGAACCCTGCAAACCAATGGGATGCAGTTAAAAAGTTAAACGAGGAGGCTACAGCTTCGGTTACTCTCGGATATGCTCTTGATATAAGCAACCTTTCAACAGAAGTGGCAAATTGCAAGGCAGTTTGGGATAAATACAAGTTTGAACTGCAAACCGGTGCATCCGATCCTGTGGTTATGGTTCCTAAAATCGTAAAAGAACTTAAAGCGGCAGGTATGGATACCATTATGGCAGAAGCGCAGAAACAGATTACGGAATATTTTAAATAATATTCAATCATTCCTTAAAGTGATATTAAGTCAGTAAAGCAGGTGTAAGCAAGACAAAAATCCGAACATATGTTTAAGTCTGTTGTTCGGATTTTTGTCTATTAAAATAATAATTCAATTTATATAATTCAATTTATATTGAGAGGTAGTATATGAGTAAAATAATCGGTAAAGCTCTTCCAAACATTCCATGGCAGGATAAACCGGCAAACTGCAGCCAGCCGGTATGGAGATATTCACAAAATCCCATCATTGAAAGGGATGCAATACCAAGTTCAAACAGCATATTCAATTCGGCGGTGGTTCCTTTTGAAAACAGCTTTGCCGGGATCTTCAGGTGTGACTCCAGGTCGGTAAGTATGGATATCTTTGCCGGCTTCAGTGAAGACGGTATAAATTGGAAGATCAATAATGAGCCTGTAAAATTCCAGGGTGATCCCGAAGTAATCAGACGGGAGTACCGCTACGATCCAAGAGTATGCTTTATTGAGGACCGCTACTATATAACCTGGTGCAACGGTTACCACGGTCCAACAATCGGAATGGCTTACACTTTTGACTTTAAAACCTTCCATCAGCTGGAAAATGCATTTTTGCCATACAACAGAAACGGAGTGCTGTTTCCAAGAAAAATAGACGGACATTACGCCATGCTCAGCCGGCCCAGTGATACAGGACACACCCCCTTTGGGGACATTTTTTACAGTATAAGTCCTGATATGACTTTTTGGGGAAAACACAGATATGTAATGGGAACCATCAACGGCGACGAGTCGGCCTGGCAGTCGAAGAAAATAGGTCCCGGACCGGTACCCATAGAGACGGATAAAGGCTGGCTGCTGATTTATCATGGTGTAATAAATACCTGTAATGGCTTTGTATACCGCATGGGCTGCGCACTGCTTGATATCGACCGGCCCTGGAAGGTTATTGGACGTTCACGAAATTATATACTGGGACCTCAGACCACATATGAATGTGTCGGAGATGTTCCAAATGTAACTTTTCCGTGTGCAGCCATGACCGATACGGCAACGGGAAGAATTGCCATCTATTACGGCTGTGCGGATACAGTTACCGGATTGGCATTTACCACTGTAAACGAACTGCTTGATTATATGGAAAAATACCCCCTGGAGGTGGAGCTATGATATTTGCCAAAGAAAGGGTCCAGGTAATCTGTGACCAGCTGAAGAAGTTTTCTAAGGTACAAAAGGTGGAATTGGCTCAATGGCAGGTAAAAGAGGGAAACTTTCTGAGGCCTGCGGATGCAGAAACTGCAGCCGGAGCTTGGGAGCCTTTTGACAGCAGGAACATGCACTGGTACGGCCCTGACAGGCATTACTGGTTCAGGACGGAATTTACGGTTCCGGAGGAATTTGACGGGAAACCGCTCTGGCTGATTTTCTACACCCAGATTGAAGAATGGGACGACGGAAAGAATCCGCAGTTCCTGCTTTTCATTGACAGAGAAATAGTTCAGGGTCTGGATATGAATCACCGTGAAGTTTTGGTAACCGAATGCGCCCAGGCGGGAAAGGCATATCATATAGACCTTCAATCCTACACCGGGACACTCCACAGCGAATTCAGACTGATTGGTGAGGCAGCCGAAATTGATTCGCAGATACAGGGACTGTACTATGACCTGCAGGTACCTGTCTGGGCATTTGATAGAATGGACAGGGACGACAGGACGAGACTTGATATTGAAGCAGTACTGAATAGTACCATAAACCTTCTGGATTTCAGAAAGGTGCCTTCACCTGAGTTTTCAGCATCGGTTCATAAAGCGCGCGAGTACGTCAAGCGTGAGCTCTACGAAAATATGGCCGGCTTTAATGAGGTAATAGCCACATGTATAGGTCACACACACATAGACGTTGCATGGTGGTGGACGGTTGAGCAAACCAGAGAAAAGGTTGCACGCAGTTTTGCAACTGTTTTGAAGCTGATGGAGGAATACCCGGATTACAGGTTCATGTCCAGCCAGCCGCAGCTGTATGCATTCCTGAAAGAACGCTATCCTGAGCTGTATGAAAAAGTCAGGCTGAGAATCAGGGAGGGACGCTGGGAGCCTGAGGGCGGAATGTGGCTGGAAGCAGACTGTAACCTAACTTCGGGTGAATCTCTGGTGCGTCAGTTCATGCACGGCAAAAAATTCTTTAAAGAGGAATTCGGGGTGGATAACAGAATTCTCTGGCTGCCGGATGTTTTCGGCTATTCTGGAGCACTGCCGCAAATAATGAAAAAATGCGGCATAGATTATTTCATGACAACAAAATTATCCTGGAACCAGTTCAACAAGGTGCCCTATGATACACTTCTGTGGAGGGGGATAGACGGGTCGGAAGTGTTTACGCACTTTATCAGTACTTTGGGCGTGGGGCAGCCTGAAAACAGCTTTTTTACAACATATAACGGAATGCTGCATCCTGATGCAATAATGGGAGGCTGGATACGGTATCAGAACAAGGAGATTAACAATGATATTCTTGTGGCCTTCGGCTATGGTGACGGAGGAGGGGGACCAACCCGACAGATGCTGGAAACCTCAACACGTATGGATAAGGGTGTTAAAGGTATTCCAAAAGTAAGACAGGAATTCTCAAGGAAGTATTTTGAAGAGCTTGAAGTCCGCGTAAAGGACAGCAGTAGACTGCCAAAGTGGGAAGGGGAATTTTATTTTGAATATCACAGAGGTACCTATACCTCTATGGCACGAAATAAGCGCTCCAACAGAAAGAGTGAACTCATGCTGATGGATCTTGAACTCTTATCGGTAATGGCGGGTTCTGCCGGAATTGATTATCCGGCAAAGGAGCTTGACAGTTTGTGGAAAACAGTACTGCTGAATCAGTTTCATGATATATTGCCAGGCTCCTCAATTAAAGAGGTTTATGAACAGTCTGCAAAAGAATATACACAGGTGGCGGAAACAGCCGGTAATCTCATAAAAGAAAGACTGTCAGCTCTGGCCGGCAAGGGGGATGCTGTGGTTCTCTTTAATACGCTGGGCTTCGACAGGGATGATGTAGTTCTGCTGGGGGATATGGAGGCAGAGAGCCTCAGGGATGAAAACGGGACAGTTTACCCTGTACAGCAGACGGCAGACGGAGCAGTTGCATACGTAAAAGGCCTGCCGTCCAAGGGATATAAAAGCTTTACGGTTTATGAACAAGAGGACAGCATTGTCCGGGCTTCTGCTCCATTCAAAATTACTGAGAACGGTATCGAAACTCCGTTCTATGAGATCAGGTTCACTGAGGACGGCAATATCAGTTCCCTGTTCGACAAGGAAAATTGCAGACAGGTACTCAAGGACGGAAGGTATGGAAATCAGCTGATCGTGTATGAGGATAAGCCTATTTACTATGATAACTGGGATATAGATATTTTCTACACCGAGAAATACTGGGATGTAAATAATATTATATCCATGGAATGGATTGAAAACGGTCCCGTAAGGGCTACTCTTGAGATCAAGAGGGCTTTTTCAAGTTCTCTTGTCTCACAGAAAATACATTTTTATGCTGAATCCAGACGCATTGATTTTGTAACCTATGTTGACTGGCATGAAAATCAGCATCTGCTCAAGGTTCAATTTCCGCTGGAGATTCATTCCGATGAAGCAGCCTTTGATGTCCAGTTCGGTAATGTGACCCGCAAAACCCATCGTAATACCAGCTGGGATCAGGCACGTTTTGAAAGCTGCGGACAGAAGTGGGGCGATATTTCAGAGGGAGGCTATGGGGTAAGTATTCTGAATGACTGCAAGTACGGACATTCGGTACAGGAGGGAAATCTTTCGCTGACCTTGATAAAATCAGGTATCGAGCCCAATCCTAACACTGATCAGGAAGAGCATTATTTCACTTACTCACTGTATCCGCATGCAGGAACCTGGCGCGAAGGAAATACGGTACAGGAAGCGGCAAAGCTGAATCAGCCGGCTTATGCAGTTGCCGGAGCAGGTGATAATTTGAATTTCTCCCTGCTTTCAGCAGATGCGGGACATGTGATGGTTGAAACGGTGAAGTGTGCTGAGAGTGGTTCCTCCATGATTATTAGAGTATATGATTATCAAAACAAAAGAGGGCCTGTTTCACTAAAACTGAATGGAAAGGTCAGCAGGGTAACCGAATGCGATCTGCTTGAAAATGACCTGTGTAATGCGGAGCATACAGAGAACTCCTTTGATTTTTATATTAAGCCTTATGAAATTAAAACCTTTAAAGTGGAGTTTGATTTATAATGGAAAATTTTACGGAAAATATGCCGGCAGAAAGGTATAGGGACAATTCACTCTCCCCTGAAGAGCGGTCGGAGGATCTGCTGAGCAAAATGACCCTGCGGGAGAAAGCGGGACAGTTGAACCAGAGACTTTACGGCTTTGACTGCTATAACAGAATAGATGATGAAGTAGAACTTTCTGCAGAATTTAAGGAAGAAGTCAGGTACTGGAACGGTTTGGGAGTTTTATACGGTTTATACCGTGCAGATCCCTGGTCAAAGCGGGATTTTAATACCGGTTTGGAGGGTAATCTTGCAATAAAGGCATATAACCTGGCCCAGAAATATGTTGTCCGGCATTCCCGCTTTGGCATTCCCATGCTCATAAGCAGCGAATGCCCCCATGGTCACCAGGCTCTGGACGGTTATCTTTTGCCGGTGAACCTGGCCATGGGTGCAGCCTGGAATCCTGAGACGGTGGCCTCTGCCTACGGTGTTTGTGCACGGCAGATGAAGGAACTGGGCGTTAATCTGGCGTTGGTTTCAATGCTGGATGTCTTGCGTGATCCACGCTGGGGCCGAAGTGAAGAATGCTTCTCAGAGGACCCCGTATTTGTGTTCGGTGCTGGCAGAGGCAGCAGTTAAGGGCTGTCAGGATCATGGAGTTCCTGTGGTAGCCAAACACTTCTGTGCCCAGGGAGAGGGGACAGGAGGCATAAATGCCAGCGCAGCGCGTATCGGCGAAAGGGAGCTGCGTGAAATTCATCTCCCTCCTGCCGCAGCCGCCTGTAAAGCAGGGGTGAAGGGGATAATGGCCGCTTATAATGAGATAGACGGGATACCCTGCCACGGAAACCGTTGGCTGCTTCAGGATATTCTGCGCCGGGAGATGAATTTTTCAGGTGTGGTGATGGCCGACGGAACTGCCGTGGACAGGCTGGATGTATTGACGGGAGACAATACACGCTCGGGAGCGCTGGCACTTTCCTCCGGTGTGGACATCAGCCTGTGGGATAAAGGGTTTACAGGACTGGAGGAAGCAGTAAAAAAGGGGTTTCTGCCCGAAAAGCTGGTTGATAAGGCTGTTCTTAAGGTGCTGGAATTAAAATTTGAACTGGGCCTGTTTGAGAAGCCCTATTTGGAAGAATATACTGAAAAGGAAGAGCCTCATACTGAGGAAGAAAAGCATGGCTGCCGGAGCCTGGAACCGAACCGTTACAGCTACGAGCAATATCCTCAAAGTCTTGAACTGGCCAGGCAGTCGGCTGTGTTGCTGAAAAATGAGGGTATACTTCCTCTGGACCTGAAAAAGGTAAAAACCATAGCTGTTATCGGACCAAATGCAGACAATATTTATAATCAACTGGGTGATTATACTCCTCCGCTTAGAGAAGGAGAGGGTGTAACTTTGCTGAAAGGACTTGAGAGTCTCTGTCCCAATACAGAAATAAGGTATGCTCAGGGCTGTTCGATCAGCGGAGAGGATGAAACAGGCATTAAAACTGCTGTTGAGCTGGCCTCCTCCAGTGATATTGTAATACTTGCTCTGGGAGGCTCCTCCAGCAGGTATGCAGGTGCAAACTTTGATATTAACGGGGCTGCTGTTGCTCCTGAACCGGATGGAGATAGTGCCAGTAATTCTCAAATGGATTGCGGAGAGGGAGTGGACTGTGCCGGGCTTGCACTTCCGGGAGCACAGCACGGGCTGGCCCAGGCTGTGCTTGACACCGGGAAACCGGTAATAACTGTATTGATTCAGGGCAGACCTTATGCCGTAGAGGAGGAGGCTGCCCGCAGCAGGGCGCTTATCAGTGCTTTTTATCCGGGTCCCATGGGCGGGCAGGCTCTGGCTGAAATACTGCTGGGAAAGGTCTGTCCGTCAGGCTGCCTGCCGGTATCAATACCAAGGAGTGCGGGACAGCTGCCGGTGTACTATAATTACAAGGTGTCTTATGATGCAATGAGGTACAGGGATATGGCAAACACACCCCTGTTTCCTTTCGGATTCGGGCTTAGCTACACCCGTTTTAAAGCAGAGAATTTTAAGCTTAGAACTGAAACTATTTCTCTTGAAAAGCTTGAAAAAGGGGAGAAGTTTGAGCTTGCCTTCACTGTAAGGAACGCAGGAAACCTTGAGGGACACGCAGTGCTGCAGCTGTTTGTTCAAGACCTGCAGGCAAGCACTGTAAGGCGGATAAGGGAACTTAAAGGGTTTACAAAAGTCAGGCTTGACCCGGGAGAAGAAAAGGCCTGCAGGCTTGAGCTGGAGTATGGAGAACTGGCTGTCTGGGACAGCGGGATGAGGTACTGCGTGGAACCGGGAGAGTTTTTACTGGAGCTGAGGGAAAGCGGAAGAAAAGTGTGGAGCGGCCTAGTTGGGGTGAAATATTAATTTAAACTGTTGTGCTAATTGAAATTTTGTTTTGCTTTACAGATAGATTTAATTAGAATCAACTGGTACGTCGAGTACAACTTCAAGCAAGCGCTTTGTGTGCCTTCATTGCTTGAAGTTAGTACGGAAGTAGCGGTATAATCAGGAACAAATTTTATTTGCAAAATTAATCAACTAACTGGCGCAACGAGTTAATTTAACTTGAACACAGCACTTTTCTTTGATTTCCATTCATCTAGCTGCTGCTGAAGGGAATTTTTAAGTTCATCAATTCCGGCCGCTTTTAGTTCGTTAATAAACATGGGCAGCACTTTTTCAGGATCAACCGTACCGGTCATCAAACCGGGGTAATATTTTGCAGTTACTTTTGACACGGCTGACAGCGTGGTACTGACAGCTGTACCGGAAACATCGGGTGTAAAGTCCAAAGCTTCCGATTTTATTGCTTCACCGTTAAAATTCTTATATACATCCCATTTGTTCATGGGATCTCCCTTTAAGGTTTTCAAGATAAACCAGTTCCCCTGAGTATATTGAACTCCGGTGTAACCGCTGTCTTTTTTTACTTCAACCTGCCCCTCCGGTGTAAGCTCGTAATGTTCTCCTTCAATACCAAAGTTTATTAAATTCCTTACTTGAGGATCTGTATTCAGGCAGTTTAGAAATTTAATACATTCCTGAGGGTATTTTGTCCGGGAATTTACCACCATTATTCCGCCCCTGGCTGATTCGGTGGTGACAATAGAGGGAGAGACCTGGTGTGCAACAATCTCATATCCGGTATCTTTTGACCAGGAACTGGTGGAATAGGGGCCTCCGCCTCCTTCACGCCAGAAAACCTTCAGATCCTTTGCCAATCCGGAAATCAGTTTTACCGCCGCATCTTCGTTAATGTAGCCGGATTTGTAGAACTTCCGGAGCATTGACAGAGTTTTTTTCGCAGTTTCAGTTTCAAAAATATTTACTATTCTAAGGTTTTTATCTGTGGACTTGACCATTAACGGTATATCCTTGTTTAAAACATATTCATAGCTTTCCAGGGCAAAAAAGTTGTGGGAGTATTGATCCAGCTCTATGACAGTGTAGTCGGGTTCATTTTGCTTGATCAATTTAAAAAGCGGTTCCAGCGATTCAAGAGTTGTATACTTTGAAATATCAATATTATACCTGTCAACAAGCTCTTTTGAATACATCCACCATTCGGGAACGGCTACTTCCTTGTTTGTGGGAACACCAAAAATCTTTTCGTTGATTTTTACACCTTCCCAGAGAAGCGGATCAATTGCAGCATACATTTCCTTACCCGTAGTATTGAGGTATGGATCCAATGCAAGCCACACACCTTTTACCGCATTGCCTGAGTAATCTCCCTGGTCGCCTTCGGTAGCAAATGCTATATCAAAATTGGTACCTGAATTAATTGTATTTGACAGGATATGTCCATAATCACTCCAATTTATCTTACTATAATCTATACGGACATTGATCTTTTTTTCAAGCAGCTCATTTAATGCTTTGTTTACTTTTTCCAAATCGGAATCAGGTGTTCCTATAGTATAATACTTAAGTGTAACAGGTGTGGTTTTAGAATTTTCACCGGAAACAGGAGCAGTGGAAGCAGATGAATCCTGTATGGAAGCCGTACCGGAACAGGCAGAAAGTGACATGGTTAATATCAAGACCATAAATATACTTAATACCTTGTGAAATTTCATGAAATACCTCCCGGAAACAGCATTTAGAATATAATATAATACAATTGAGACATTTCTATTATACAATAAAAGTCTGTCAAAATCAGCAATCCCCTTGAGGATTTTTACAGCGGGAGCTGTATTATAAATTCAGTACCCTGGCCGGCTTTGCTTATTACCCTGATATCTCCGTTGTACAGGTTTACAATATGCTTAACAATTGAGAGTCCCAGCCCAGTTCCTCCCATGTTTCTGGAACGGCCTTTGTCAACCCGGTAAAATCTTTCAAAAATTCTGGAGTGATGCTTTTCCGATATGCCGATACCGGTATCGCTGATGGAAATTATTGTTTTACCGTTGGCTTTACTGGCCCTGATGCGGACAATACCGTTCTCCACATTGTATTTTATCGCATTATCAACAAGATTAATCAGCATCTGCTTAATCCTGTTTTTATTTACCAGCAGATTTATGTTCTCATCTGCTTCAACTTCGAGTTTTACTCCTTTTTTTTGTGCGGCGGTTCCAAGTATCAAAATGACTTCGTCTATTATACTGCCAAGATTGTTTTCCCTTATGTTGTCATCCTTTCTCATGACTTCAATTTCAGATAACTGTAAGATATCGTTTATCAGTGTGTGCAGGCGTTCCGCCTCTATATCTATGATATCCAGAAATTTTGTTGCGACGGCGGTATCCTCTATAGCACCATTCCTGAGGGTTTCAACAAAACCTCTGATGGAGGTAAGAGGGGTCTTAAGTTCATGAGTTACGTTTGATACAAATTCCGTTCTGATCTGTTCAAGCTTCTTTACGGAGGTAACATCGTGAAGGGTTATGACTCCTCCAGAGTTGACACTTTTTATTGTGTCGGTATTTTTTATTGGGTTGGTATAGATTTTATAGATATTATCAGTATTTTTCAGAGGTGAAAACATCATTATTTCATCGGTTAAAGGATGGTTATTCTTAATTGTATCTATCAGGATGGAATTGACTTTTGCATTACGGGTAATTTGGATCAGATTTTTACCTATAATACCCGGTCCGTGTTTGACTCCGAAAATATCACATGCAATAGTATTTATCAGCAGTATCTTATATTCGGTATCAACTGCAATGATTCCGTCTCTCATGCTGTTTATTACCGTATCAACCCTCACATTTTTATCCATTATTCCGGAAAGAGTTTCATCCAGTTTATCTGCCATTTCATTAAAGGTGTGGGCCAATTGTCCGATTTCGTCTTTTGAACTGATATTTACCCGTTTCTTGTAGTTTCCGCCTGCAATTTCCTTTGATGTATTAATTAATTGGCGGATGGGCTCTGTCATAACTTTTGAAAGCTTGAAAGAAATCATTACCGTAAGCATTAACCCTACCAGTATTCCAATGACGGTGTAAAAAAAGAAAGCCTTGTTGATTGAATTTAGCTGGTAAAGGGGGATAGATACTCTGACAATTATGTTGTACTCTTTTATAGGCAATGCTACGTACAGGTATGTAACTTTTAAAGTTTCACTGAAGCGCTCATCGGTGCCTATTTTACCCTCAATGGCTTCTTTGACTTCTTTTCTGTCCAGATGATTCTGCATTCCGTTAATATTAGAATCGGATTCCCCGAGTACGGTCCCGTTAAAGTTTATAATTGTTATTCTTGTAAAAAAAGAAAAGCTTTCAATTGCTGTCGGCTTTTCATTTAAAAGCTTTGCGTAGTTCTTTGCAAGCTTGTCATAGTCTATGTTTTTATTCCGGGAGGCTTCCTCATTTATTTGATGTACCAAAAGAACAGCAGTGTTTTCAATGCTGTTCTGAACCTCATACTTATAAAAATATCTTGCCAGAGCCGATGTGAAGATTCCGGTAATGGTTATTGCAATAATAACCAGAAATATTGTATATTTTACTATTTTTGATTTCATCAGTATCTGCACCTCCAGAGAGCATATGTATACTATTTGGCGTTTGCAGACGATGTTTTGTCGGTAAACCTGTAACCTATACCCCTGATTGTTTCAATAAAAGTGGGATTTTCATCATTATCCTCAATTTTTTGTCTGAGATAACGGATGTGTACGTCTACAGTTCTTGTCTCCCCATAATAATCAAAACCCCAAATTTTGTCAAGCAGATGTTCTCTGGATAAAACTTTCCCCTTGTTTAAAACCAGCATTTTAAGAAGTTCGAATTCCTTAAGGGGCATTTCAATCAGCCTCTCACCTTTATAAACTTCTCTTCTGGTACAGTCAATAGTTATATCGGCGTGAGTGATAACATCCAGTTTGGGTTCTACTACAGTATTTATCCTTCTGAATAAAGCTTTGATTCTGGCCAATAATTCTCTTACACTGAAAGGCTTAGTAATATAATCATCGGCACCGAGCTCAAGTCCAAGTACCTTGTCAAATTCTTCGCTTTTGGCTGTGAGCATGATTATAGGAATATTTTTGGTAACAACATTCTGGCGGAGCTGTCTGCAGACCTCCAAACCGTCGATACCGGGAAGCATGATATCAAGAATAAAAAGAGAGGGGATATTGTCCTGGGTATGTGAAATCAAGTCTTCACCGTTATCAAAAACCGTAACCTTGAACCCGTTGGATTCAAGGTTGTATTTTATAAGCTGTTGTATATGCATTTCATCTTCAACGACAAAAATAGTTTGTTTTGACATATTCTCTCCCATCCTGCTGCTTTGAGCAGCAATTCAAAATAGTATAGTAATGAAAAGCCGCTTGCGGGTTTTTCCAAGCGTGAAAATAAAGATGCTATTATATACTATTATTTTACGCTGCTTCACGCTGCACTTCTTAATCCGTCTTTTTTGCAAGATGACCATGGGATCCGGTTACATTAAATACAACCCATTCAGAGATGTTTGTAGCATGGTCACCGATGCGTTCAAGATATTTTACGATAAACATGAAATCCGTAGCCTGTTCAACTGTTTCAGGATTATTCTTCATTATGTTTATCAGTTCAAGTACTATTTTTGAGAAAAGATCATCAACTTCATCGTCAGCATCACAAACTTCTTTAGCCAGAACAATATCCTGCTTTATATAGGAGTCTATTGACCTGATCACCATTTTCTTTGCCAGCTCTGCCATATGTGGAATATCAACCAATGGCTTTATATACTTCATATCGGCCATTCTTATGGTAAGTTCGGCGATATCCGCCGCATGGTCGGCGATGCGTTCCATATCGGTAATAATTTTCAATGCCGTACTTATGGTTCTTAGATCCTTTGCCAGTGGCTGCTGCCTGGCGATGAGATTTATACATATCTTTTCAATTCTGCCTTCCAGTTCATCTACCTCATCATCACTCTGGTAAACTTTTCTGGCAAGGTCAATATCCTGCTTTTTCAGAGCCAGGATGGAGTTCTCGATTGATTGTTCAACCAGGCCGGCCATCTTGACCATTAAATCGTGCAACTGTTCAAGTTCCTTATCAAATGAGTGTCTAACCATATTAACCTCCATGAGCCGTACAAAAATTAATAAAAAGCTCTCTTAACCAAATCTTCCTGTAATGTAGTCTTCAGTTCTCTTATCCTTTGGATTGCTGAAAAGCTGGTTGGTATTACCAAACTCAACTATTTCACCATGAAGGAAAAATGCAGTTAAATCCGAGATTCTGGCTGCCTGCTGCATATTATGTGTAACTATTATAATAGTATAGTTTTGTTTTAATTCTTCAATCAAATCTTCGATTTTAAGAGTTGAAATAGGGTCAAGTGCCGAAGTAGGTTCATCCATCAACACAATCTCAGGTTCAACTGCAAGCACCCTGGCAATACATAGACGCTGCTGCTGTCCGCCGGATAGTCCTAAAGCATTTTGCTTGAGTCTGTCTTTGACCTCATCCCAAAGAGCACTGTTTCTTAAACTATTTTCAACAATATCATCCAATTTTGATTTGGATTTTATACCATGAATTCTAGGTCCGTATGCAATGTTATCATAAATAGACATGGGGAATGGATTAGGCTTTTGGAAGACCATTCCAACATTTTTTCTCAACTCAACTATATCATACTCTTTGTAAACATTCAAACCGTCGAAATATACATCTCCTGTGATTTTGACGTTGGATATGAGGTCGTTCATTCTGTTAAGTGTTTTTAAAAATGTTGATTTTCCACAGCCCGAGGGACCGATAAAAGCGGTTACCTGATTACTGGGAATATTAATTGATACATCCTTTAAAGCATGAAGATCACCGTAAAAAAGATTCAAATTTTTGGTTGTTATTCTATAATCATTTGTCATAATCGTAATCCTCTATCTTAATTTATTATTGAGTATTTTAATCATAACAACACTTTTTTAATGCAGGTTTAAATCTATGTTAACTTGATGTTAATAATAATTTACGTTAATAAATCACTTAATTAGGATTTAATTCATATTATCCGCACAAATCGGCAATTTACTCTTGTTTATTTTTTTTACAAAACAATAATTTAATCATGTTTGGCTAAAAATAGTTTTAATACTGTTTCACTTAACATTTTATTAACACTGGCTTAACAGCAGTTTACTTTTTGCTTTTTTTCATTAATGCTATTATGATGTTGTGAGGGAGGGCTCAAAAATGACTCAGAGCGTGAATACGGCACAAAACAGAAAAGCTGCCAATACAAGAATTAAAAGAATGAAGCTTTCAAATACCATAGCAAAAAATATATTTTTCCTGTTTGCTATTATAACCATTTTAACTACATTAGGAATTATAATATCACTGCTTAGAGATTCAGTCGGGTTCTTTACCGAAATATCTATAAAGGACTTCTTATTTGGAAGGGTATGGACACCTCTTTTCAGTGAGCCCCAGTTTGGAGTTCTTCCGCTTGTGTGCGGAACGCTTCTTATTACATTAATATCAGCTGTTATCTCAGTGCCCATAGGTCTTTTAACGGCAATATACCTGAGTGAATATGCAAACAGAAAGGTGAGGAAGGTTATAAAGCCTATTCTGGAAGTACTTGCAGGGATTCCCTCCATTGTTTTCGGTTATTTTGCATTAACGGCAATAACTCCCTTTTTAAAACAAATAATACCGCAAACAGAGATTTTTAATGCATTGAGTGCGAGTATAGCGGTTGGAGTTATGACAATACCTCTGGTATCTTCGCTCAGCGAAGACGCATTAAGGGCAGTACCGGACAGCTTAAGACAGGGGGCGCTGGCATTGGGTTCCACAAAGATGGAGACCTCACTGAAAGTGGTGGTGCCCGCTGCCATTTCAGGAATATCTGCCTCGTTTGTTTTGGCAGTTTCAAGGGCAATAGGCGAAACAATGATTGTAACTATTGCAGCCGGTGCCAGACCAAACCTGACCTTTAATCCGCTGCAGAGCGTACAGACAATGACATCGTTTATAGTACAGGCAAGCCAGGGAGATAATCCCCATGGCACGGTAGGATATTATTCACTTTTTGCTGTAGGTTTGCTGTTGTTCCTTATAACTCTCGGACTTAATATTCTCTCTCACCACATTGTTGACAAATACCGAAAGGAATATTAAAACAGGGTTAAAATAATTGAGTTAGTTTTGGAGGCGTCAAATGAATTATGTTAAATATAGAAAACTAAAAAATTCAATCTTTCATGGTGTAATATTTTGTATTACATTGATTGGGATTGTTGTTCTGGCAATACTGTTAATTGACATAATCAGAAGGGGAGTTCCTTTTCTGACCAAAACCTTTTTTACCAACTTCCCTTCAAGATTCCCCAATAAGGCAGGTATCCTTCCGGGTATTGTGGGGAGTATAAATATTATTCTGCTTACTATAGCTTTTGCTGTTCCGATTGGGTTGGGTACTGCAGTATATCTTGAAGAATATGCAAAAAGCAACAGACTCACAAAATTTATTAAAATAAATATATCAAACCTTTCGGGAACTCCGTCAATTGTTTATGGTTTGCTTGGCCTGGCAGTCTTTGTGAGAACTTTGGGGTTTGGCAAGAGTATATTGTCAGGTGCGCTGACAATGTCACTTGTTGTACTTCCCATAGTTATAGTTTCTTCTCAGGAGGCCATCAAGGCAGTGCCCCAGTATTTAAGACATGGTTCCTATGCTCTTGGGGCTACAAAATGGCAGACTATAAGAAAGATAGTCATACCGTCGGCACTGCCCGGTATTTTTACCGGTGTCATACTTTCAGTTTCAAGAGCTCTGGGTGAAAGTGCTCCTTTATTGATGGTGGGTGCGGCAACCTATGTTTCAAAGCTTCCGGATAGTGTTTTTTCAGTTTTTACGGCGCTGCCGCTCCAGATATATTATTGGATGGGGCTTCCTAAAGAGGATTTCAAGGATCTGGCTGCAGCAGGTATCATCGTACTTTTGGCAATATTGCTTACAACTAACGCAATAACGATTGTATTAAGAAACAAATATCAGAGATCCATTGAGTAAAACAACATTCAGGAAAATTGTCAAAAATATTAAATGCACAGTAAAACTGAAAAACTATTATTGAGAAAGGTACTGCAAACTGCCGGATATGGCAGATGCAGTACCTTTTTTAACAAACAGTTTCAGAGGAACGTAAAGTTCCATTTGAAAAAATATATATAAACATATAACTTCATTTCTATTATATTGTATTGTCTGGTTATATATTTTTGTTTGTCCGTATTGTTAAGCTTTCTTAATGTGTAATTAACAATAGTTAACCAAAACAAAATACTCTCTTTAAAAACCACTAATATAATGAAAATGTAGTAAATAGAAAGCAGTAAAAATTATAAAAATCTGCTTACTTAGGAATAATAAAAAAATGATTACTAGTGGAGGTTTCAAAATGAGAAATTCCGTATTAATGAAAAGAATAACAGCTTTAGCATTAGGCTTGGCCTTGACAGCAACAGTTGCAGGATGTGGAAGCAGTGCAAATAACGCAGACAGTTCCACAAGCAGTGCTGAGAATACTTCGGCGGCAAGCAGTTCGGCAGCAGCCAGCTCATCGGCGGAAAGCACAGCTGAAAAACTCGGCGGACAGATAGTAATTGATGGTTCCAGTACAGTTTATCCCATAACGATGGCAGTTGCGGAAGAGTTTAAAAATGAACAGCCAGATGTTGAAGTTTCAGTAGCAATGTCAGGAACCGGCGGAGGCATGAAGAAGTTTGTTGCAGGTGAAATCGACATATGTGATGCCTCAAGACCAATAAAGCAGGAAGAGATAGATCAGGCAAAAGCAAAAGGTATAGATTTTGTTGAATTGGAAGTCGCTTATGATGGTATATCAGTAGTAGTCAACAAGGATAATACCTGGGCTGAAACAATTACTACGGCAGAGCTTAACAAAATATGGGCAAAAGACAGCAAGGTTAAGACCTGGAAAGATGTAAATCCTGCATGGCCGGCAGAACCGCTTAAATTATATGGTCCTGGAACAGATTCCGGTACATTTGAATTTTTTACCGAACAAATCAACAAAAAAGCCAAGGAATCAAGAACCGACTATACTCCAAGTGAAGATGACAACGTACTTGTACAGGGTATTGCAGGAGATAAGGATGCAATGGGTTATTTCGGATTTGCATACTATGAAGAAAACCAGGATAAATTGAAGGTCTTAAAAATTGATAACGGAAATGGTCCAATAGAGCCGACAGCTGCAACAATCAAGGATAAAACCTACAGCCCGCTTTCAAGACCACTCTTCATATATATAAACAAAGCAAAGATGGATCAGCCGCAGGTAAAGGCATTCGTTAAGTATTACATCGATAACGCTGCTACATTATCACAAGAAGTTGGATATGTTCCTCTTGATAACTATGATGCTATAAAGGAAAAAATAAAATAATAAATTCCTAACCTGATCGTGGTACTTACAAGAGATATTCCTGTTAAGTACCACGATTTTTTATTGCAAACAATAGTGGCTTGCCACTTTTGTACTATAATCGTATTGGGGAAGATGCTATGAAAATAGGAAAAATTTTAGGAAATATCACAGCAAAAAAAAATACCCTGAGAACTCAGCTGCTTATTGTATTGATCTCAGTAACCTTAATACCCATAATTGCAATAAGTACTTCTACTTACATAACAACTATTGGTAAAATAACCGATCTGTCATTAAATACTCTTAAGACTAATTCATATAATACAAAAAACAATATAGATGTAAAAATAAACAGCATTGACAGCATAATAAAAGGAGTCTCCTCCCAGCCTGATTTTCTTGTTGCTCTGGAGATGGTAAACAATTCAAAAAGCCTGGATACAGAGGTTTACAGCAATGTTCAGATTTCAATGAAAAATGCGGTAGATGGCTCAAACAAACTGGTGGGTGCCATGTACCTCTGTGACAGCAAAGGCGGGATAGTTGCAGCAGGAGCTAAGGATTACAAGCAGTTTAAGGATAAATCATTTTATGATCTGAAGCTGTTTGAAGATATAAAGAAATTAAAGGATGGAGTAGTTGTAGGTGAACCTGTTTATTCCGGGGAGTTGAAAAAACTTGTAATACCTGTGTCAAAACCGGTCAGAAGTCTGGCTGCCTTTTCCGGCAGTATTACGGCACTTGTTGATTACAATAACTTCTTTACCCTCATATCCAATGCTGATGATAAAAGTGAGATAATTATTCTGGATAAAAATCAGGCTATAATTTATCATCAAAATCAGGAAAAACTGAATACGAAAATAACTGACCCAAGTTTGAATAAATATTTAGCTGATAGTTCAAATGCAGAACATATAACATACAATGACGGAAATATAAAGAAAGTCATGTATATGAATAAATCAGCAGTTACCAGCTGGATCATCTGTGCACAGACCGAATATTCGGCCGTAATGTCCTCTGTAAAACAATATGTTCTGGTAATATCCATAGTTATATTATTGACTCTGGCTATAACTCTGCTTGTTTCAATTATATATTCAAAGTATATATCAAAACCCGTAGTTGAACTGGCAAAGCAAATGAAGAAAATTGAGGAAGGCAGCTTTGAAGTAAGCCTTACCGGAAAAAGAGTCAATGTTCAGGAAATCAACAGTCTCAGGGAAAATTTCTATAACATGGCTGTTAACCTTAAAAACCTTATTTTGAATATAAGTTCTGCCAGCAATGAAATTGATGGCATGTCGAGTGTAATGTATGAGGCTTCCTGCAGTTCTATAGAACAAACGGAAAATACACGGCTGTCGGTGAATAAAATAAATGAAAACATTAAAAAGCAGGCTGAAGATACAAACCTTGTTGCCGGCGGAATCGACAGTCTTGCAGCTCAGATTGCAACCTCAAGGGAATTGTCACAAAATGTTTACGGTTATCTGGACTTATTGAATAAATCCGCCGAAAATGGCAAGATTCAAATTGACAGTCTGGAATCGATATCCGGAGAAAATCTTAAAAATACAAATATGATGAAAGATGCTGTGTTGCAGCTGCAGTTACAGATGAAGCAGATAAATAATGTAACTGACACAATTCACAATATAGCAAAGCAAACGCATCTGCTTTCCCTTAACGCAACTATAGAAGCCTCCAGAGCAGGAGCCGCGGGTAAAGGTTTCTCCGTAGTAGCTCAGGAGATAAAGAGTCTTTCCGAACAGACCAATGTACAGACAGGTGCCATTAGAAATATGCTGGACGGCATAGTGAAAAATACCTATCTCCTGGTAGATACGTTTAAAGAGGTAAGTGAGGGGACGGACTCGCAAAGTAAATCCGTCAGCCGGACCAAACAGAGCTTTACAGAAATAGCGGGCTGCATTGAGAATATAAACCGCCAGCTGTTTAATATCAACGATTATCTCCAGGAGATGGATTCTCAGAAAAACAATCTCGTACAGCTGGTGAATCATATAAATGTGTCTGCTGCTGAGATTGCAGCAGGTTCAAACCAGGTGCAAAGCTATACCGAAGAGCAGCAGCTATCTGTCAACAAACTGCATGATGATTCAGACAAATTTAAAAATTTAGCAGGTACGCTGAAAAAGTCAGTTGAGATATTCAAGGTTTAGCGGAACAAGGCGGCAAAGCTGCTTTGTTTCAGCGGCAGCTCAAAATCCAGGATCACTGCAGAGAGAGTGGCATTCATTGCACAACAAAAAACGCCTCGTTTTCCGGTTGGAAACGTTGCGTTTTTTTTAATATGGTTCAATTATTTTTCAAAAAGTTTATCCAGGTCAAGTATAAGTACTATTTTACCTTCCCTCTCAACAAGTCCGCTGAAGAATTTGCCTGAAAGACCGGAAATAAGCTCGGGAGCGGGTTTTATACCGGAGTCCTCGGCACTGAATATTTCACTTACTTCATCAACAAGCAGGCCGACCATGGACTGGTGGTTCAAAATAATTATACGGGTATTTTCGTCAAAATCAATAGGCTGATATCCGAATTTTTTTCTGAGGTTAAAGACTGTATGAACTTTACCTCTAAGGTTAATCAAACCTTCAATATAAACCGGTGTATCAGGTACTTTATAAATATCGCTAACCTTTTCGATGATATTTACATGGTTGATATTAATAGCAAATATTTCATTATTAACTTTAAACAAAACCAATTGTGTTGACATCAGCAATACCCCCTCAGTAAAAAACTACTATTTAAAATACATTATATCAGTATTACAAAATTTCGGCAATTATTTTTGTAGTATTTTGTAGTATAATATACTTTACTGTTAACTTCTGTAACTTCCATTTATTTTAACGTAGTCATATGAGAAATCACAGGTCCACATTCTATCCGAAATCTTTCCTTTTTTCAGATTAATTTTAATAGTTATTTCCTTTTGCTTCAGTATCTGCTTTGCGGCTGCTTCATCAAAATCCACAGCCGTACCGTTTCTGCATACCAGGATATTACCGATTTGTATATCTGTCAGGTTTGGGTCAAAAGAGGCTCCTGAATAGCCTGTTGCGGTTATTATTCTGCCCCAGTTTGCATCTTCGCCGAAAATAGCTGTCTTGACCAGGGGAGATTTTGCAACTGCACTTACAACTTTATAAGCATCTTCTTCATCAGCAGCTCCGTCAACTATTATTTCTACCAGTTTGGTTGCTCCCTCACCGTCCTTGGCCATCAACCTGGCAAGATAAGTGCAGACGAACATGAGTGCATCCACAAATTTTGAATATTCGTAATCATCCTTAACGATTGCATCGTTATCTGCAAAGCCATTGGCAAGAACGAAAACAGAGTCACAAACACTCGTATCACCGTCAACCGAAACTCTGTTGAAGGTTGACTTTACACAGGTCTTTAAGGCCTTGTCCAGCAGACTCCTGGATATATTGGCATCGGTAGTGATAATGCCGATCATTGTTGCCATGTTTGGGTGAATCATTCCGGAACCTTTGGCCATTCCGCCGATACGAACAGTTTCACCCTGTATTTCAATCTCAACGGCGACTTCTTTTTTTAGCAGATCTGTTGTCATAATTGCTTCTTCAGCATCGGAATTTCCGTCCTTGCCGAGGACGTTTACTGCCGATCTGATTCCTGATCTGACCGAAGGCATGTTCAATTTGGAACCGATAACACCTGTTGAATTTACAAGTATATCCTCCGGATCACAATGTAATAATTCGGCAGTCAGGGCCGTCATTTCCTTTGCGTCCTTATATCCGGTTTCACCGACACAGGCATTTGCATTGCCGCTGTTAATAACAATAGCCCTGGCGATGCCGTTCTTTATATGCTCCATCGATACTTGAAGGGAATGTCCCTTTACAACATTTGTGGTAAAAACTCCAGATGCCACTGCATTATCTTCCGAACAGACAATTGCCAGGTCCTTATTGTTGTTCTTTTTTATTCCACAGGCCACACCGGCAGCCGTATAACCTTTTGGAGCTGTAACTCCGCCTTCAATCACATTCATTTTTATCTCCATTTCCGACACGGGATAAATCAAATATCCCATATAAAACCAGATCTTTCAGGCTGTATAAGAAACTTCAGAAGTCTCTCCGGGATATTATAAATTTATACTCTTGCCTTAATTTAGTTAACTGATACAAATACATATCTAATCCATACAAGCTATATTAACCTCTAAAGCCATTTTATGGCTTTAAACCCCAGCAACGGCCATAAATTGAAATAAAATTTGTTCAAGCCTCTGCCGCTACAGGCGAGTATAGGGGTTAATAGCCATGCGTGTTTTCAAAGTATTCTGCAAAATTTATTGTTTAAATAAAGTACTGACTGATACTTTGAAAAGCTGTTATTTGTAAGTTATTATACATAAATATGACAAATGAATCAATTAAAATTAGCATGTTCATATTCACATGCATATATTCAGGCAAAATATTAAAATAAAAATCAGTTTAAGTTTACAGTACTTCAATTTTATACTGTGATTTGACAGAATGTTGAGAGACAATTTAACCGGTAAACGAGGTAACTCTATTTTTGAAAATAGATTGACATAATTTTCAAAACTATGCTAATATTACAGTTAGCATATGCTAACTGTAACGGAAGGAGAGGAACAGATTTTGAAGTTTACTAATTTAAAAAAGCAATTACGAAGGCTTTCAGGAGTTGTAACAGCATTGGCTGTTGCGGTCTCGGTCCTTGTACCGGTTTATGCCGGGCAGGCTGACACAGGCACAGGAGGTTTTTCAGTTCTACAGGAAAGCAGTGATGAGCTGCCGGTTACAACCACCCCGGGAGCAATTTTTATGGGGGAATCATATGATACGGATTCAGCTTCCGTACAGGTCCGCAGTATTGATCAGTCAGGAGAATATGCCGACGGCACATATCAGGGAACGGGCAGCGGGTATAAAAGTGAAGTTACTGTTAAGGTTACTATAGCAGATAATACTATTACGAAAATAGAAATAGTATCACAGGACGAGACTCCATCCAAGTGGGGGCAGGCTCTGGCTATTATAGATGGTATTATAGGAGAAAACTCCACAGAGGTAGATTGTATCAGCGGGGCAACCAGAAGCAGTGAAGGAATCAAGGCTGCAGTGAATGATGCCTTATCAAAGGCTTTGGAAACCGACACTCGGATTTTTGCCGGCGGAACCGGAGCCAAAAGCGATCCGTATCGTATAGAAAATACGGAACAGCTTAAAAGATTTGCCGGTAAGGTAAACAGTGGATCCGACTATAAAGGCAAGTACATAACGCTTACAGCGGATATTTCTCTTAACGTCCAGGAATGGACACCTATCGGAATTGCTGAGAGTACAGCTTTTGCGGGATATTTCAGCGGTGCGGGCAATAATGTGGATGGTCTTGCAATAAACAGCGGAACCGGGCAGTACTCGGGCCTCTTTGGTTATTTAGGAACTGAGGCCGGTATTTCGGATATTGAGCTTACAAATGTCAGTATTTCAATTACCACCAGTGCAGCAATCTATGCCGGTGCCATTGCAGGCCGCACGGCAAATGGAGTTGTAATCGACAATTGCAGGATTGACGGAACAGTTTCGGCTTTTGCCGTCGGAGCGTCTAAAATGAGCTGGGCTGGCGGAGTAGTTGGCTCTCTGGGAATGGAGTGCATAGTTGCAAACTGCTATACAGATGTTGAAGTCAACGCTGAAGCTGCAAGTGCTGCGGCTTACGCAGGAGGAATTGCCGGTGCGTCCGGAAACAAATGTGTGATTGTGAATGCAGGGACATCAGGAAATGTATCTGTGCGTACACAAAGCACATCACTCAGTGTTGCAGGCGGAATTTTGGGATCCCATGGAGGCACGGCTTATAATGTATACAGCCGGGGGCTTGTCAGCTCTGAAAGTGCCGACCTTACCAAGTGTCTGACCGGCGGAGTAAGCGGAATGGTAACACCTAATACGGCTCTCGTAAATGCCTATTATAATGATCAAAATCCCAGGGCGTTCATGACGGCAACTTCAACTATTACCGGTTATGTTGAAAACAATGTTACTGCCGTCAGCCATGGAGATATGGCTACAACAAACTTTGCCGAAAAGCTGAACACCGGATTGAAAAGGGCATCAATAGCAAATGCGGCAGCTGTCATCGAGAGTGCAAACAAGCCAAACATGGGGAATCTGTCCGGCGCTGTAAGCTCGGCGGGAAGCCTTTATGAGTGGGAGCCCGGTATCGGCGGTGCTGTACTTTCGGGCAGGACCTTTGTTGATGATACAATTGATACCGGTATCTTTGAAAGCGGAAAAGGAACAGAAGATAGTCCATATATAATTAAAACCGAGGAACAGTTTAGAGCATTTGCAAAATCCCTTTCGGATGACATAACCTATTCGGGAATATATATTGCACTGGACGGAGATATAGATGTATCAAGCGAACAGTGGATATGTATAGGCCTTGGTCATTATGCCTTTCAGGGTGTGTTTGACGGAAAGGGTCATACGGTCAGGGGAATGTTCATCGGGGCCAAGGGCAGTCCGTATGAAGAAGCAAAAACGGACGGCATTGACACAAGTAAAATGACAACTTTTTATGGACTGTTTGGTGTAATAGGTGAAAATGGTCTTGTAAAGAATTTAAGTATTAAAGATGCAGTCATTTCTGTAAATAATGGTATGAGCTCTTATTCAGGACTGCTTGCAGGCCTTGTAAACAAGGGCTATATTGACAGCTGCCAAGCAGAGGGCTATGTATATGGTGAGACAACAAATCAGAAAGCCAACGCATGGGCAGGAGGGCTCATAGGGCAGACCGTAAGAGGCGGCGTCATAAACTCCTGGACAAATGCCGAGGTTTATTGTGCAGCCGTAGGTGGTCTTTCCGAAGCAGGAGCCTTTATAGGTATGACAAACAGAAGCGTGGTTGCAAATTGCTTTGCACTTGGTGATACGGGCGGAAAGGCAAGCAGGGATAACGGAAACGAAGGAATGCCGGCGGTATCTTCATTTATTGGTGTCAATGGGGGCAAAATGGCAAACTGTTACGCTGCAGGAAATATGAAGGCCGATTCCTTTTCACAATATGTAGGCTCAATAGCGGGGTGGTCCACGGGGATTGCCCGGCAGTTTATATCATACTATAATTCGGAAGCTGTGCAGAACAGCAACGGTACAATCAATAATCCCGTTATAGATGTGGGGTTTATGGTAAGTGCAGGTGTGAATGACGAGGGCGAGCCCTACGACGGTACATACCATGTTGGTATCCAGCCGAAAAGCCCGGCCGAGCTTAAAAGTACTGCTTTCGTTGAACTTTTGAATTCAAACCACAAAGCTTTTCCTCTGGATATTGTCAACGGGGAGAGCTCAAATACTGGAGAACAGAATGCCATGGGTTTACCGGGTTTTATGAAGCTCAGGGAATGGAAGCTTGTTGACGGCATTGTGCTGCCTGTGGGTGAGCGGATTGCAATAACATATAAGGATATGACTCCGGAGTTTGAGCCTGATAAGCTGAATATCACAGACGGAACATATTTTGGAAGAGCTGTAGGACCAAGCGGGAAATACATCTTTGTAGTTATAACTGTAAAAAATAACTATATAACGGCCATCAGTGTTAAAGAGCACAGTGAGGGTGAGGCACTTGAAAATGTTGCTTCGGAAGTGATTGCGGCCGTCATCTCAAGTCAGAGCTATGCCAGGGGAAACGATGACAGCGAAATAGTCAAGGTATTAAAGAGTGCAATAGCGACAGCAGCAGAGAAAGCTGAAAATCGTGATTTCACAGGCTACGGTAAAGTTGACCCCTCCATATTTGCGGGTGGAGATGGAACTAAGGCCAATCCCTATGTGATTAACACTGCAAATCAGCTTAAGGCATTTGCGGAATCTGTAAATGTTGACGAGCATTATGAAGGCAAGTTCATTAAGCTTGGAAGTGATGTTTCCCTGGCAGGAATAAACTGGCTGCCGGTTGGAGGTTCGGGTGCCTATGGCTTCAGAGGAAACTTTGACGGAAATAATAAGGTCATAAGCAACATGACAATAGGTTCTGAAGCAGAACCGGAGTCATACTGTAAATCAGTCGGACTCTTTGCAAATCTTGAAGCGGCAAAAATAAAAAATTTAGGAATACAGAACGCTGTTATTTATCAAAGGTATCTGGGGGATTCCATAGCTTATGCCGGACTTCTGGCCGGCTATGTTGCAGAAAATGCAGGGGACAACGGATATATCGATTTCTGCTATGCCAAGGGGAAAATAAACAGCTACTCCGCAAAGCAAAATGACAGCGGGGGACTGATTGGTGCCATCAACCGTGGTACAATAGCAAACTGCTTTGTGGATGTTGCAATAATCGGGCAGAGCAGGGACGGCTATTGCTATGCCGGAGGACTTGTCGGCCTGCCAAACAGAGCGGCTGTTGTCAATAACTATGCACTCGGAAGTATAAGAGGCACGGGAAATGGTGCAAGGATACAGATAGGCGGAATATCAGGCATGAATGCTGCAGTTGCTGTAAATAATTTTTCTGTTGTGAACCTTGCATCGGAAAATACAACAGTTGATATAGGAGGCTTTTCAGGCAGAGTTTCGGGTATAGGTTATGTTGAGAATGCCTACTTTAGTATAGATACGCGCCAGCTAAGCGGAGCTGCAGCTGTTTCTCCTGTAAAAGGCGTAGGAACTATTGTACCCGGGAGCAATTATGGGAAAGGAACGGTTATAGCTCTTGAGGGCAAGACTTTATCAGAGCTTAAAAGCACAGCTTTTGCTGATCTGCTTAATACCAACAGGAACAACAGTGATCTCATAAGCAGAGCCAATGTCGTATTAGCGGAGTTTGGTACAAAAATTGCAGCTGAAGTGACCTTGCGTGATTGGGCATATTCATCAAAAGATCAAGCTGTAATTTTCAAGGACCGGATTGTAAAATCCCCATCCGGCGGTGATTTACCCTCAACCGGAGGTTCTTCATCCGGCGGCGGTTCACCCTCATCCGGAAGCAGTTCTTCACCGGCTTCAAGCAAGAATGATGATGCTGAAAAGGCCGGGGAAGGGAAAAAAGAAACTGAAAATAACCCGGGTATTTCCTACGGAGAAACAGCAGCCAATTTATTCTCCGATGTCAGGAATCACTGGGCAGCCGAATCAATCGGAAAGGCCGTGGAAAAGAAACTTTTTGCAGGTGTGAGCCAGCATGAATTTGCTCCGGATAATACTATGACAAGAGCCATGTTTGTTACCGTTCTTGGAAAGCTGGCTGATGCTGAGGGAATAGAGACAGGTATTTTTAAAGATGTTAAGAGTAATACATGGTATTCCGGCTACGTGGGCTGGGCCAGCAAAGCGGGTATAGTAAGCGGAATCAGCCCTGATAAATTTGGTACGGGCAGTCCTGTTACAAGAGAGCAGATAGCTGTGATGCTGTACAATTTTACCAGGCTGAAAGGACTGGAAGTGACCGGAGAAGGAAAAACAAACTTTGTTGACGATGCTTCCATAAGTAATTGGGCAAGGTCAGCTGTTTCTGCCATGGCCAAAGAAGGTATTATAGGAGGCAGAGATGATGGGAGTTTTGATCCGGGGGGAATAGCAACAAGAGCGGAGGCAGCTGTAATGATTGTAAACTTTATGGAGAGATACGGTTTATAGCAGCGATTGTATAGTTATGTTAATCTGGATTTATAAGTTTTGGAATAAATAAGCTTGATATTTGCAGGCTTACCACAAGTGCAGAATGCCATGCCGCGAAGGGCCAGTTGTCCCGACGGCCTGGGTGTGCTTGTGGTAAGCCAAAATTGACGTTTCTCGTCAGGAATTATATACTTTAGAAGAGGAATGAACAGATTTCATCACATTTTGTGGCCGCAATGCGGCTCAAAGCCATAATTATGGCTTAGGGGGTTAATATTATGGGATTTAAAGCAGTAATTTTTGATCTGGACGGGACATTGATCGATTCTCTTGAAGACTTGGCAGACAGTGCAAATGAAGCCCTGGCAAAACATGGCTTTGCCAGCCATCCCACGGCCGCTTACAAAAAATTTGTAGGCAATGGGGTGAGACAGCTGATAAAAAGTGCTGTTCCGGCTGGTACAGAGGAAGAGATTGTTGACAGTATCTTGGCAGATTACAGAATTATCTACAATAACAATTACGTTAATAAAACAAAACCGTATGACAACATACCTGAAATGTTGAGACAGCTTAAGAATGCAGGCATTAAAATGGCTGTTTGTTCAAATAAACCCCACATGCCCACAAATGAGATTGTTGAAAAGGTTCTTGGAAAAGACTGTTTTGAAGTTATTTTCGGTGAACGGGAGGGAGTTCCGAGAAAACCTGACCCGGCAGCCCTCCTTGAAGCAGCGGAGCATATGGGGATTACTCCTGCGGAAGTCGTTTATCTTGGAGACTCGGGCGGGGACATGATATCTGCAAGGAATGCGGGAATGTGTGCCGCAGGAGCATTATGGGGCTTCAGGGAAAAGGCGGAACTGGAGGAGTGCGGTTCCCAGGTTTTATTTTCAGATCCGCTGCAGCTGGTTGAATATGTAAACAGGAATAATTCATAGTTTTTCAATTGTTTTAGTTTTGTAACAACCTCTTGACATCATATTGCAGGTTTGTATATAATTTTTGTGTAAATGGCATTGATGGAAAGAAGTAGCCTTATGTTTGCTGTTCCAGAGAGGGAGTGTTGGTGAAAGCTCTTACAGGGTATAAGGTGAAGCAGTTCCGGAGCTTCCTGACGTTAAAAAGACAGGACGTGGAAACGGCGTTAACGTTTGTACTAAGAGCCCCGTTCAGGGGAATTAGGGTGGTACCGCGTGAGAATATCTCTCGTCCCTTATAAAAGTCAATTGCTTATGTAGAACAGACTGACCGACATGAGCAATTGACTTTGGGATGGGAGTTTTTTATTTTATTGAATCACCGACCTCACGTCTAGATATTTTGGCAGTTTTCGAGGAGGATGGACGGCGCCTTGCTGATGCAAGTCAAGGACGACAACAAAGAAAAGTGGCAAAATAGACGGCGTGAGGCGTGTTGTACATTGTCAATAGAAGGTATTAACAATTGAAGAAACATGTCAAAAGACACTTTTATAGAATGAACAGCGGGAAAAGTTGAAAAAATATAGATTTCATGCTGAAAAACACAAGTGCTCTTTTTATTATTTTTGTTTTCATTACTATTGTGTCGCTGCAATGCAGCGGAATGGAGGATTAGATGCAGAAGTTAGGATTAAATGAGCTTAGAGAACGCTATCTCAGCTTTTTTGAGAGCAAAGGTCATTTGAGAATGGCAAGTGCACCGCTGGTGCCTAAAAATGACCCGAGCCTTTTACTTATCAACTCGGGAATGGCTCCGCTGAAGCCTTATTTTACAGGTCAGGAGGAACCGCCAAGGAAAAGGGTGACTACCTGTCAGAAGTGTATCAGAACTCCTGATATAGAAAACGTGGGAAAAACCGCACGTCATGGGACTTATTTTGAAATGCTTGGAAATTTCTCCTTTGGAGATTATTTTAAAAAGGAAGCTATTCCCTGGGCCTGGGAATTTTGTACGCAGGATTTGAAAATGCCCGTCGACAAACTCTGGGTGACAATATATGAGGATGATGATGAGGCCTTTGAAATATGGAACAAGGATATCGGACTTCCTCCTGAGAGAATAGTCAGAATGGGAAAAAAGGATAACTTCTGGGAACATGGTACAGGTCCATGCGGTCCATGTTCTGAAATATATTTTGACAGAGGTCCCGAAAAGGGCTGCGGAAGCCCGGATTGCAAGGTCGGCTGTGAATGTGACCGCTATGTTGAATTCTGGAACAATGTGTTCACTCAGTTCAACAGAGACGAGCAGGGCAACTATACCAGACTTGCCCATCCGAACATAGATACCGGTATGGGGCTGGAAAGACTTGCATGTATATCTCAGGGTGTAGACAATCTCTTTGAAGTTGACACAGTGCTTAACATATTGAATTATATCTGCAAAATAGCAGGCGTTGAATATAAAAAGTCTGAAAAGACCGACATATCAATCCGTGTAATAACCGACCACATCAGAAGCACTACAATGATGGTATGTGACGGAGTTCTGCCATCAAATGAAGGCAGAGGCTATGTTTTGAGAAGACTTCTCAGAAGAGCGGCAAGACACGGAAGACTTCTTGGAATCAACAAGCCTTTCCTGTATGATGTTGCAATGGTAGTAATTAACGAATCCAAAGAAGCTTATCCTGAACTTGCTGAAAAGGCCGAGTACATCAAAAAGGTTATAAGAATTGAAGAGGAGCGCTTTGAGGCTACTGTTGACCAGGGAATAGTTATTCTGAACGAATTTATTTCTGAAATTATGGAAAAGAAGCAGACCGTGCTTCCTGGTGAAATGGTATTCAAGCTGCATGATACCTATGGTTTTCCGCTGGATCTCACAAGAGAGATTGCAGAGGAAAACGGCCTTGGAATTGATGAGGACGGCTTTAAAAAGGAAATGGATGCCCAGAAGAAAAAAGCGAGGGACGCTCATAACAGCAGGGATACCTCTGCCTGGGCGGACAGCGTATTCGACAAGCTGGACAAGAGCCTTAAAACGTCCTTTACCGGTTATGAAACAACCTCTGCGGATGCAAGGATTCTCTACATTGTAAAAGACGGAGAAATTGCAGAAACGGCCCAGGAGGGAGATGAGGTTACCGTAATACTGGATAGAACCTCCTTCTATGCCGAAAGCGGCGGACAGGTGGGAGATACCGGGACAATAACCACCAGGAATGGCAAGGTTCAAATCAATGGCTGTACGAAGACTACCGACGGAAAATACCTGCATACCGGTATTGTGGTCAGCGGTTTAATAGAAACAGGCAATCAGGGCACTGCACAGATAGATGTCAAGAGAAGAATGGCAATATGCAGAAACCACACAACC
The DNA here is from genome assembly GCA_023392075.1 of Bacillota bacterium. Lineage (GTDB taxonomy): Bacteria > Bacillota > Clostridia > Acetivibrionales > DSM-1351 > Ruminiclostridium. Next base: position 54,017 of record JAEVZU010000183.1, read on the forward strand.
ACGCACCTATTGCATAAGGCACTGAGAACCGTACTTGGCGATCATGTTCACCAGGCAGGTTCACTGGTGGAGCCAAACAAGCTCAGATTCGACTTCAGCCATTTCTCTGCCATGACAGCGGAGGAGCTTAAAAGGGTTGAGGATATGACAAATCAGGCCATACTTGAAAGTATGGAGGTAGACGTCAGGGAAATGCCCATAGAGGAGGCCAAGAAGCTTGGTGCCATGGCTCTGTTCGGAGAGAAATACGGAAACACGGTCAGAGTTGTAAAGGTTGAGGACTACAGTATAGAATTCTGCGGTGGTACTCATTTGAAGAATACAGCACAGGCAGGACTGGTAAAGATACTGGGAGAAAGCGGTGTAGCAGCCGGTGTGAGGAGATTGGAGGCCCTGACCGGTGAAGCTGCTATCAAATACTATGCCGAGAAGGAAAATCTGTTAAACGAGGTTTCACAGGCTCTGAAGGCTTCACCTCAGGACAGCCTGAAAAAGGTTGAAGCTATCGGACAGGAACTGAAGAACGCAGAAAAGGAAATCGAACAGCTTCGCAACAAGCTGGTGAGCGGTGAAGCCGACGAAGTTATTTCAAAAGCTGTTGAAGTCAAGGGTGTTAAAGTAATTACCGCCCGCTTTGATACTCTTGATATAGACGGACTCAGAAATACCGGAGATATGCTTAAAAACAAGCTGGAATCCGGCGTTGTCGTATTAGGTTCAAGCTATGGGGACAAGGTCAGCTTTATAGTGACGGCTACCAGGGATGTTCTGGCAAAAGGGGTTCATTCGGGAAATATCATCAAGGAAGTTGCAAAGCTTGCCGGCGGCGGGGGAGGCGGTCGTCCTGACATGGCACAAGCCGGCGGAAAGGACGCAGCAAAGATAAATGATGCTCTCAAGGCTGCAATTTCTGTTATTGAGGCGCAGATAAAGTAATATTGAAAGGAGCTTTACAATGAGTGATTGCATTTTTTGTAAAATAATTAACAGGGAGATTCCCTCCAAACCGGTTTATGAAAATGACAGTGTATATGCTTTTCATGATATCAGTCCGGAGGCACCTGTTCATGTTCTGATCGTACCCAAGGAGCATATAGCTTCTCATAATGAATTAACTGCCGGGAATGTTGGAATAGTGAAAGATATACATCTTGCAGCAAATGAAATAGCAAGGCAGTTAGGAATAGCAGAGAGTGGTTACAGGCTTATAAACAACTGCGGAGGCGATGCGGGTCAAACGGTTTTCCACCTTCACTATCACCTTGTAGGCGGAAAATCTATGGGCAGCAAAATACTGTAAGTTATCTGCTTATATAAATAAATGTTGACACTTTTTTGAAAAATAATATATAATATACTGTGTGCTGTATTTAGCTTGATTCCCTATAGTATTTAAATAAATACTACGGCTTATTCCCGGCACAATTGTTACCATCGGAGGGAGGGAAGTTGTGTGTCTGAAGTAAGAGTTAAAGAGAATGAGTCTTTGGATAGTGCTCTCAAAAGGTTTAAGAGATCTTGTGCTAAATCAGGTGTTTTAGCTGAGGTTAGAAAGAGAGAGCATTACGAGAAGCCAAGTGTTAAGAGAAAAAAGAAATCTGAAGCTGCAAGGAAAAGAAAATTCAAATAATATTGTGACAGTAGTAGCTTATGGCTAATAGGAGATATTTATTATGTCACTAAAAGATTTGCTTCTACAGGATTTAAAAGGTGCCATGAAGGATGGCGATAATGTTAGGAAAACAGCTGTTCAGATGGCAAGGTCGGCAGTGCTTCAGGTTGAAAAGGATACAAAGGTCACCCTTGACGATGATGGTATAGTTGAGATTATTGCTAAGGAAGTAAAAAAAAGAATGGATACCTTGCCTGATTTTGAGAAAAGCGGCAGGGACGATCTTATAGATAATCTAAAGGCTGAAATTGAAGTTTTGAAAAAATATTTACCACAGCAGTTAAGCGAAGCTGAGATTGAGAATATTGTAAAGAATGCAATTTCTTCGACAGGGGCTGCTTCTGCAAAGGATATCGGAAAGGTAATGCAGGCTGTTATGCCTGAAACCAGAGGCAAAGCCGACGGTAAATTGGTTAACCAGATCGTAAAAAAATTATTAGGATAAAGAAAAAGCCCGGTATGTACCGGGCTTTTTCTTTTTTAACCATGTATCAGTGGTTGTTTAAATGTGTATAATAAAACGCATTTCTATATTGAGTTGGAGTCAGATGCTCATGTTTTTTGAATAACTTCATAAAATACTTCTCGTCATCAAATCCCAGGTGATAAGAAATTTCCTTGATGCTGTAATTGGTATTTACCAGCATCTCTTTGGCTTTTGACAACTTTCTGTCATTAATGTATCTCAATAGACTCATTCCGGTCTTTTGCTTGAATATCCGGTTAAAGTAGTCCACATTATAATTATATTTATCTGCAATATCGGATATATGAATTGATTTTTTTATATTTATACGTATCCATTCAAGAACCGAATTAAAAACACTGCTATTAATGTCATTGCTTATATTTGCTTTATAGTAGTTTAAAATAGTGAGCTCTGTAATTTCAAGAGCCAATGAAGTCAAAAACAAATTGGTTTGATATTTTGTATGGCGGTTAAAGCTTTGTGAGTGGAGCAATTGTCTGAATAAAATATGAATTATTTCGATTGATTCAAATGCTTGGAATAATGGTAACAGGACAACTTGCTGATCAAAATTGTTAAATCTCATTAATGAAAACTCATTTGACAAATCTTTTTCATCTAATATCTCATAGGGAGTTTTGGAATAAAAATGACACCAATAATACGAGACAACTTCTTCAGAAATTTTATAGCCCTCATGTACGGTTTGAGGCAAAAGGAGCAGCGTACTGCCGGGAGAAATTTCAAAATACTCTTGAGCCTGCTGAATATATGCCGTTCCCTCAATTCCATATATTATGACAAAGCTGTCAATATTGCGTTTGGCATGACACCATTCTCCTTTTGATATGAATCTGCCACTTGAAATATAGGAGAGAGGAGTACTTATGTCAAATTTTACAAATTTCACAAAGTTCACCACCTGTTATTTATTTCAAAACTAAGCATATGTAAATATAAATTTAGTATACCATAAACTATATTTAATTTCCATAATCAAATAAGTGTATCTTTAGACCACTAAATTACCTGTTTATTCCACTTATGCCATTTAAAAGATAATATTATAATAAAAATATATATAGTCCACTTACTCAACGTCAAACTTTTTTTAGTATAACTTCATTTTTCTAATCAAATACAATTACCAAAAAATAAATATCCCGGACAGGATAATACCATAAAGTTAATGAGAAAAGAGGTGATTATAACTCACTTAAAAGTTCTGACAACAAAATTTAATGTGTTTTGTTGAAACATGTGTTTTACAAAGGGGGTATTTTTATGTTTAGAAAGAAGTTTAGTATGGGTGTCGTATTGCTTTTGACGGTTATGTTACTTCTTGGTACCTTGAATGCTTCTGCTGCGGATACCAATATCGCTCCTCTGGGAACTGCATCTGCATCGTACTGTTCGCCATGGGAAGATGTAAATGCCGTAAATGACGGATATAATCCTTCAAGCTCGGGAGACAGGGCACATGCTGTCTATGGAAACTGGGACAACCCCGGATCTACACAATGGGTACAGTACGACTTCGCTCAAAGTTACACCATATCAAAATCTGATGTTTACTGGTTTAGAGATATATCAGACGGCGGTGAGATTGATGTTCCCGCATCATGTGCAATCAAGTACTGGAACGGCAGCTCATGGATAGACGTCAGCAATCCTGCAGGTCTGGGAGTAGCAGCGAATACATATAATACGACTACCTTTACACCTGTGACTACTTCTAAAATAAGGCTGCAAATGACGGCAAAAACATCAAACTCAACAGGTATTCTGGAGTGGAGGGTATGGGGTACAGCGAGTAACGGCAATACACCTGTTGTTGCAACTCCTCCGAGCTGGATAAATTCATTTTACAAAAAGGCAGTTATGATACATGGTATTCCAATATGCTCAACGAATGCGGTTCCGGATCAGGCACTTATAAATGGCTATAACATTCTGGAGCCATATCTTAGAAAGATAAGTGTTGAGAAACCTGAAATAATACAAAAAATGAATCAAAACAGAGTTTATGTTATAGTAATCGGTCTTAATGAGACCAATGCCCAGCATCCTTCCTGGGCGGGATATAATGATCCGTCCTGGCCGAGAAGAGGCGGAGGAGGGCTTAATACTACCGTACTTGAAGAAGATTTAATCGTACCGTCAAATGATACCTGGAGGCAAAATTTCTGTGGTCTGGTGCATGAGTTCACTCATACCATGCTGTCCTACGGGTTAGGTGATGCCAACCATCAAGGTGCGGATATGACTTACTATAACAGGATACTTGCTGCTTACAACAGTGCCATTTCAAAGAATTTGTATACCGAATCGTCCTATGACAGGAGTAATTACCATGAATATTTCTGCGGTCAGGTTGGCAGATGGTTCAATGGGAATCCGACCGATCTAAACGTTCCAAACGCGGCAAATTTAACAGACAGACAGCAGCTGGAGATATATGATCCAGCAGTATACCAGATATGTTCGGAACTTTATGGCCCATATAGCCTGCCGGCTCCATGGGATTAATAAGCAACAGTAAAGCAGGTAACCGGTCCGGCGGATGAAGGCCGGACCGGTTCAAAGAGTATATTTTTAAGCGGGGTAACAGGAATAAATTGAGAAGTGACAAATACATGATCTGTAAAAGGAGAAGATAATTATGTCCATATCTAAAAAAAGATTTATGCGAAGCATGGCACTTTTAATATCGGTGATTCTTTTGTTGGCAACTGTAAATTATTCCGTATTTGCAGAAGATTCAAATATTGATCCTCAAGCCGAAAGCGGAGATGATTTGCAGAATGGTCTGGTTGTAAAATACGAATTTAATGAGACTTCAGGAACTACAGCGGCCGATTCATCCGGAAACGGTAAAAACGCTGCACTTACACAAGCTGTATTCGCTGCCGGCAAAACCGGCAATGCTCTCAGTTTGAGCGGGAGCACCCAATATGCAAGCCTGCCGGCCGGAGTAGTCAGTACATGCAATGATATTACAGTAGCAGCATGGGTAAAGCTGGATACAATCAGCAGCTGGAGCAGAATATTCGATTTTGGTACCGGGACATCAAATTATATGTTTTTAACTCCCAGCAGCAGCTCAAATAAAATAAGATTTTCGATATCAAACGGCGGTTCAGGTTCGGAGCAGCAAATAAACGGGAATGCAGCCCTGACAACAGGTTCCTGGAAGCATGTGGCAGTTACTCTCTCTGGTAATACAGGTACATTATACCTTGATGGTGTGGCAGCTGGGACAAATACCGGTATGACATTAAATCCATCCGACCTTGGAACAACAACCCAGAATTACCTGGGCAAATCGCAGTATTCCGATCCTTATCTGGATGGGATGATTGATGATTTCGTAATATACAACAGGGCATTGAGTCAGACAGAGATAGCAAGTCTGGCTGGTGATACACAGACCGGTTATACGAGGATAGATGACAATACTACAGGTACGGGTTTAAACCAGTTTGAATACGTGGGTGCATGGAATAGGGAAACTTCATCCGGCGCTTACTCAGGGAGTGAGCACTGGTCAAAAACAAAAAATGATTATGTAAATATTAAATTTTATGGCAGGCAGATAAAAGTCTACAGCTCAAAGGATACCGATTACGGAACATTCTGTGCATCCATTGACGGCGGCGCTGAATCAGCCTGGTCGTGCTGGCAGGTTGTAAGGAGAAACCAGGCAATAGTATATGAAAGCCGTGTACTTCCGCTGGGAGAACACACATTAAAAATAAGGGTAGCCGGACTCAAAAATCCTGATACGGCAAATACAGACACAAATGTCTGCATTGATTTTGCAGACGTATATGAAACCGGGATTCAGCCCACATCTCCGGCACACGGGGATACTCCTGTTGTCACCACACCTCCGAGCTGGTGCGGCAGTTTTTATACAAAATGTGTTATGGTACAGGATATTCCCATTGTTTCATCAAACAATGTTGCAGACTCTTCACTGATAAAAGCGTTCCATATAATTAATCCCATGCTCACAAAAATCATGACGGACAAGCCTGCAGTTTATCAAAAGCTGCTTGATAATTCGGTAAAAATAACTGTGGAAGGATTAAATGAATATAATATGACACTTCCGGAATGGACCTGGCAGCCCTCCTGTGATTTTAATGCTGCCTTCAGAGGTTCTAACGGGGGACGGGAAACACTGATTCTCGAGGATGACATAATAGCTTCGACAACCTGGCTGCAAAGATACTGCGTTTTGGCACACGAGTTTGCACATACAATACTGTCATTCGGTATTGGTGATCTGGAATATCCGGGTGCTGATTCCGGAATAACAAACCAGGTGTTATCTGCTTATAACGCTGCTATAGCTGCAAACAAATATACTGAATCATCCTATGACCGCAGCAATATTCATGAATATTTTGCAGGCAATGTGGGACGCTGGTTTAATGCTAATCCAGTAAATCTGAATGTACCGAATGCTTCGTCAAAAACCCCGAGACAACAGCTGCAGGAATACGATCCTGCAATTTACAGTGTTTTATCTGCGTTGTTTGGTGAATATAAGCTGCCGGCTCCCTGGAATTAAAAGTTATATGGTTATAGTAACTGTTATTTTATAACATAAAATCCAACGGTCAAGATGTTCACAGACTTATGCAAATGGATTTTATATGAAAGAGAGGACTATATGAAAAATACCGACAAATTGTTTAGAAAATTTGTAGCATTAATCTTATCGGCATTGTTAATTTGTTCAACATTAAACATTGCTGCTTTTGCGGCAGATACCGATAGTGCGCTGACGGCCGCAAGCGGGGATGATCTGCAAAATGATCTGGTTGCAAAATACGAATTTAATGAAACTTCAGGAACTATAGCGGCCGACTCATCCGGGAACGGCAAAAATGCCACACTTACAAGTGCTTCATTCGCTGCCGGCAAAACCGGCAATGCTCTCAGTTTAAGCGGAAGTTCACAATATGCAAGCCTGGCCTCGGGAATAGTAAGCGGATGCAATGATCTTACGGTAGCAGCATGGGTAAAGCTGGATACAATCAGCAGTTGGAGCAGAATATTTGACTTCGGAACAGGTACCACAAGTTATATGTTTCTAACTCCAAGCAGCAGTGCAAACAAAATAAGATTTGCAATTTCAAACGGCGGTTCAGGCTCAGAACAGCAAATAGACGGAAATGCAGCCCTGGAAACAGGTTCATGGAAACATGTGGCCGTTACACTGGCGGGTGATATGGGAATCCTGTACATTGACGGTGCGGCGGTGGGCACTAATAACGGTATGTCTTTAAACCCGTCGGATCTTGGAGTAACAAACCAAAACTACATAGGCAAATCACAGTATTCCGATCCGTATCTGGACGGACTTGTTGATGATTTCGTAATATACAACAGAGCATTGAGCAAAACGGAAATAGCAGGTCTGGCAGGGACCACACCTGTCAACAGCGCTCCTGTGGTTGATGCAGGTTCAGACAATACGTCCGTGATTTTACCTGCCGCAATTAATTTAAACGGAACAGCCACCGATGACGAGCTTCCGGAGGGCTCCGCCATAACAACCGTATGGACCCTGCTCAGCGGTCCTGCCCCAGCAACCTTCGGAAATGCAGACTCCCTGGCGACAACTGCAACGGTAACTGTGCCGGGAACATACGTTTTCAAGCTAACCGCAAGTGACGGGGCTTTAACTGCATCCGATACCGTTACTGTAACCGTACATGAGCAGGGAACGCCTGCTGCTGAAAATATAGCACCAAATGCAACGGCAGCAACAGACTATATTGCCTCGGGATACAGCCTGTCTGCAATAAATGACGGATATGAACCAACCAGTTCAACCGATACAAGCCACGGTGCATATTGTAATTTAACAACTCCCGCAGCTCCGCATTGGGTACAGTATGATTTTGACAAATATTATACAATAAATGCCTGTGAAATATATTGGTTAGCCAACGGAAGAACCCTTCTGGCACCGTCAGGCTTCTCATATCAATATTGGAATGGCACCGAATGGGTTCCTGTGCATTCTCCATCCGCATATGAACTGGTAACAAACAAATACAGCCGAACGGATTTTATGCCCGTTACAACCAACAGGATAAAAGTTTTGATACAAAATCTGTCAACATCTTCAACGGGAATAATAGAATGGAAAGTATACACCGGCGGTGTTACGAAAGACTATGCACCTGAAGTGGAGGCCGGACCTATGGCTTATGTCACCATGCCGTCAACAATACAATTGAAGGGCTCTGTTGTAGATGACAATCCAAATTCAGCCATAACTTCAACCTGGAGCTTCGTATCAGGCAACGGACAGGCTTCCATCGCAGATGTAAATTCTTTGAATACAACGGTAACAGTTACAAAACCTGGGCCTTATGTATTTAAGCTTGCTGTGAGCGACGGAGTAAACACTTCTGCAGACCATGCCATTATTAATGTTTATAAACAGGGTGCAACCAATTATACAAATATTATGCCGTTGTCAGATATAACAGCTTCAAATACGGCAGCAGGTTATACCACAGGTGCAATAAAGGACGGTTATACACCTTCAAGCTCAAGTGATACAAGTCATGGAGCCTATGCAAATTCCGGTGCCACTCAGACAGTGGATATGGAATTTACTCAGGCATACCTGATTAATCAGGCTGACATATATTGGTTTGATAACGGATCAACAATAAGGACTCCGGCTTCATACAAACTATATTACTGGAACGGCAAGGAATTTATAAGAGCTTATAACCAGGAGGGGTTGGGAACAGCAGGCAATCAGTTCAATACTTCAACATTTACGCCTGTATTTACTCACAAAATACGTTTGGAGACAATTGCCCAATCAGGAAAGGGTGCAGGAATAATTGAAATGAAGCTTCTCGGCTGCCGTCCGTCCGCTCTGACTGCCAACCTGTCGGACCAGGGGGATGCTTCAGCTAATTCCGTTGCAAGCGGAAGCAGCCTGAATGCCTTATGGGATTCCAAAGCCCCCTCCAGTTCAGCCGACACTTCAAGCGGTGTTTACAAGAGTAATGCGGGAAGTACAACTCAATGGGTACAATATGATTTTAACAATACCATGACAATTGATGAAGTCGATCTATATTGGTATGCCGACAGCAGTGTGTCCATACCTTCTGCATATACCGTCAAGTATTGGAACGGTTCCGGTTTTGTTGCCGTTGCAAATGCCGGCGGATATGGCAGAAACAGTAACCAATACAATACTACCGCCTTTACACCTGTGGATACCACGAAAATCAGGGTGGAAATGACACCTGATACCGGAAAGGCAGTAGGCATACTGGAATGGAAGGTATTTGGAAATCCAAAGGTATCGGCACCGCCTGCTTGGGTAAATTCATTCTATACAAAATGTATTACCGTATTCAATGTTCCCATAGTGGCAAGCTCAAAGGTCAATGATCAGGCATTGATAAATGCAGCATACACTATAAATGCAGAGCTTAGAAAAATAGCAAAAAATAAGCCTGCAATACTGCAGAAATTAATATCAAATCGGAGCAAGGTATGCATAGTATCATTCTATGAGTATAATTATCAGCATCCCGGCCAGGAGGGAACAGATAAAACCTTAAGGGCCGCATATGCAGGTCAAAGTGCATTTACACTTGAAGAAGAAAATATTATACCTCCGGATAAAACGCGGTTCTTTGTATTTAATGTCCTTTGCCACGAATTTGCTCATACAATCCTTTCCCACGGCATAGGAGAAGCAAATGGCCTGGGTGCCGATGATGCGCTTTTCAACAGGATAAGGAATGCCTACAACAATGCCATTGCAAACAATCTGTACACAGAGTCCTCATATGACAGAAGCAATTATCATGAGTTCTGGACCGGACAGGTTTGCCGGTGGTTCAATTCAAATCCTACCGATCTCAATGTTCCAAATGCAAATAAGTTAAGTCACAGGGAACAACTGAGATTGTATGACCCAACAACTTACAGCATTGTAGAGGAAGTATTCGGTGATTACAAGCTGTCTGTACCGTGGATTGATTAGAGCTAACGGGAGATAAAAAGGGGCGTCTTAAAGTAGAGCAATTGTAATACTTGAATTACTGATTATAGTGCTCCAGTACAATTTTAATAAATGATCAGCTCCATTAAAAGTACAGGCAGGTACTTTGTGAGCAATCATTTATTGATGTTAGTACGGGAGCACTATTACATTTTCACCTGCATTTCAGATATTTGAGTTTGGCGACATCCCTTTTTCTGAATAATTCACATAACCTATGCATTATAAAAGTAGGTTTTAGCCACCTATTCTAACTTTTTTACTACTGATAAAAAAAATTTCATGATGATATAATAATTTTGAAATTTAGACATGTCTTATACAAATCTTGTTATTCAAGGAGGGTATTCTTAATGCCTGAATATCTCGGCACAAAGCAGATGGAATTGACACCCAGCGTTTTCACAGAAAGATTTGATATTAATAAAGCGTATCTCATGAGCCTGAAAAATGAAAAACTCCTTCAAAACTATTACATGCAGGCAGGCATTTTTGGCAGAATTATTGAAACCGATAAAAATACCATACCTGATATCCATTGGGGATGGGAGTCTCCGTGCTGTCAGCTGAGAGGCCACTTCCTGGGCCACTGGCTTTCTGCAGCCGCCAGGGTATACAAGCAGACCGGTGATGAGGAAGTCAGGGGAAAAGCTGTTGGCATAGTAAAACAGCTTGCTGTATGCCAGCAGGAAAATGGCGGGATATGGGCCGGTTCCATTCCTGAACAATATATGGAATGGGTTGTTAGGAAAAAGAAGGTATGGGCACCTCAATACACGGTTCATAAAACATTAATGGGATTAGTGGATATGTACAGGTATGCCGGTGACGAAACTTCACTGAAGATTGCAGACACCTGGGCAGACTGGTTTTTTGATTGGAGCGGTAACTTCACCAGAGAACAAATGGATGACATTCTTGATGTTGAAACCGGTGCAATGCTTGAGGTATGGGCAGACCTGTATGGAATAACAAAAAATGATAAATATCTGGAATTGATCAAACGTTACGACAGACCAAGGCTTTTTGAAAATTTATTGAACGGTATAGAGACTGTAAGCGGGAAACATGCCAATACAACTATTGTTGAAATACATGGTGCCGCCCGGGTTTATGAGGTAACCGGAATCGAAAGATACAGAAAAATCGTAGAGGCATACTGGAAACAAACGGTGGAGGATCTGGGATATTTTTGTACGGGAGGCCAGACAACAGCCGAAGTATGGACCCAGCCCAAGGTACAGAGTACCATGCTCAGCGAAACAAACCAGGAGCACTGTGTCGTATACAATATGATAAGGCTTGCGGATTTTCTTTACAGATGGACGAAGGAAGTCAAGTATCTGGATTATATTGAGAGAAATATATATAATGGTCTATTTGCACAGCAAAACATTGAAACCGGCATGGTTATATACTATCTGCCGCTTCACTGCGGTGCAAAAAAGAAATGGGGTTCACCAACTCATGATTTTTGGTGCTGTCATGGAACTCTTTTGCAGGCACACACTCTATATACAGATTTAAGTATATATAAAAATGGAGAAGAACTCGTTTTTGCACAATATATTCCTTCAAAGCTGGTATATGACAGAAATGGAACCAGTGTTGAAATAGAGCAGAGCTATTTAAAGGGAAAAGAAACTTGGAAGCTGCCTGACAACAGCAATATACATATCAGCATCAAGACCGGGCAGCCTGTAAAATTACCGCTGACATTCAGAATACCGTGGTGGGCCGGAGATAATTACAGTGTAAAAGTGGACGGACATAAGCTGAATGATTTAAAGGTCAAAAACGGTTTTATAACAATTGAACAAACTTGGCATGACAACATAGTTGAGCTTGAATTTATAAAAAAGATATGGGTATGCCCTACCGATGATAACCCAAACCTTGTGGCATTTATGTACGGACCGGTTGTCCTTGCAGGTCTTACAGCCGAGGCAAGAACATTATACAAAAAAGGCCGGTCTCCGGAAAGCCTGCTGATCGGGAGCAATAAAAATGCATGGGAGGATGTTTCATTTTACACGGCAAATCAGGAAGTAAATGTGAAATTTATACCTCTTTATAATGTAAAGGATGAGATATATACCACATATTTTTCTATAGAATGATAAAAAAATATACGCCCTGGAGAGCATTTTGACAATATCATTTGTTTTAGTTTTCTTTGCTGCTTAAAACAGCGGCAATTAAATAAAAATTAAAGGGGGATGACCATGAAAAGGTATTTGGCATTATTACTTGCAACTCTGTGTATGTTTTCTTTTGTTATGACAGGCTGTGGTTCGGATGAGAAAGCAGATGTATCAACTGCTTCAAGCGCAGGGGCTGCATCTGCGGGCCAATCGCAAGGTGCATCATCGGATGCCGGGGCAGCTCAGGAACTTAGCGGTAAAATCAGTTTCATGAGCTGGGGCGAGGAAGATGAAAGATTGCTTTATGAGAAAGTACTGGAGAATTTCCAGGCTAAAAACCCAAAAGTTAAAGTAAACTATATGTTTACCCCAAATGACTATTATACCAAGCTTTCCACCATGGTAGCCGGAAATTCGACACCCGATGTATTCTGGCTGCTTCAATCCAAAGTACCTGAATATGTTAAATCAGGAGCTTGTGCCGCACTGGATCCATATATTCAGAAATACCCTGAACTGACAGAGGATTTGGTTGACGGACTTTTAAAGTATGGACAGGTTGACGGTAAAACATATACTATTCCCAAGGATTGGGCAGCAATAAACATGTATGTGAATGTTGATCTTTTTAAAAAGGCTAATATTGAGATACCGACCAGTGATTGGACTATGGAGCAATATATTGATCTGGCAAAGAAACTTACTGTAACCGAAAACGGCAAGATTGTTCAGTATGGAGCTGAAGCAGACAATTACTGGGCATTCTGGATGACCTTCGCCTCATCATACGGCGGACAGTGGTTCAAGGACGGCAAGTCAAACTTCAGTGATCCATTGGTTTTAAAAGGTATGAATGTTATGTATGATATCATCAAAAACAAGACGGCACCATCACCTTCGGCGCTGTCGTCAATCGGACAGGGTTCGGATCAATTATTCCTGACGGGTAAAATTGCAATGTATCCTTCGGGCAGATGGTTTGTTCCAACCTGTAGAAATGATGCTGATTTTGAATGGGCGGCAATTGAAATGCCAAAGGGTACGACTCGCATAAATCCAGTTATTTCAGGTACTCTGGCAATGAGTGAAAAAAGTGAGAACAAGGATGCGGCCATTGGCCTTATCAGATATTTCCTAAGCGAGGAAGGTCTTGGAATAACAATGGCCGGAGGATTGTCAATGCCTCCTTACAAGAGAATGCTCGATAATGACAAGATAGTTACTACTCCTCCTGATGCAGCACCGTTTAAGGCAACGGCTTCATACATAGAAACAGAAACTCAATACAATGCGGCTGCAACGGGCTTATACACGAAATTCCAGGATATTATCACTCCTGAACTGGACAATGCTTTCAACGGCAGCCAGACAATGGAACAGGCAGCTGCCAATATAGACAAAAAAGCAAATACTGAATTGTTTAAGTAGAATAATTTAAATTTTATAGACAATATAAGAAGGAGACTTTCTCCTTCTTATATTGTTACCTAAAGAGGTGGCAAAATGAAAGCTAGCAAAAAGACAGTTCTGAAACGGAATATTGATGGATATGCGTTTGCAGCACCTGCTCTGATCGGACTATTTGTTTTTACCTTATACCCACTTGTTTGTTCCATATTTTACAGTTTTACGGATTGGAATATTTTATCCGATGCCAAATTCATAGGCTTTGACAATTATACAAAACTCATGAACGATGAAGTTTTTCTCATAAGCTTGAAAAATACATTAAAATGGGTTGTAATATATGTTCCGCTGTCACTGATAATATCTTTCGGTCTTGCGTTAATAGCCGAGCTGCCGATAAAAGGTGTTAATGCATTCAGAGCGATCTTTTATCTTCCTGTTGTATGCCCGCTTATTGTAATTGCACTGCTGTTTACCTGGCTTTATAATACCGAATTCGGTTTGATAAATTACGGACTATCCTTGCTGGGAATAGGGCCTGTGGGTTGGCTTACCAATCCTAATCTGGCTATTTTCAGTATTGCATTAATGAGTGTGTGGAAAATGGCAGGCTACAATATGGTTGTTTTATTAGCCGGACTGCAGGCCGTACCCAGATCGGTTTATGAGGCGTCGGAGCTGGATGGTATAAAATCATACCAGAAGATCTGGTTTATAAAGCTCCCATTAATAATGCCTGCCGTTTACTTTGTGGTGGTATATGCAATAATAAATGCGTTCCAGGTATTTACCGAAATTTTTACAATGACAAGAGGGGGACCGGGAAATTCCACAAATACGCTGGTTTATTATTTGTATACAAAGGCATTTACCCATAATGAAATGGGATATGCAAGCGCAATAGCAATAATCATGGCTATTATTATAATGATTGTAACAGTGCTGCAGAAGTATGTTTTAGGCAGTAAGGTTCAGTATGAAACCTAATTAACTATCTGTAGCGGGGAGGGTGGCTTTTTGTGGATAATGCGTTAAATGCAAGGAGTAGAAATAAAAAGAAGACAATAGTGGTAATAGCATATTTTGTGCTTATTTTGTTTGTTTTATTGGATCTGATTCCTTTAATCTGGATGATTTTGTGTTCGTTCAAATCAAGAACCGAGATAATGACATTCCCGCCTGCAATTTTCCCCTCCGAATGGAGGTTTGATAACTATGTCAAGGCATGGAATGCATATGGTCTTAGTTTCACACGTATGTTCATAAATACATTTACAATAGTAATACCCGGAACATTTTTTACCGTATTGAGTGCAACTCTTGCCGCATACTCATTTGCACGTATAAAATTCTGGGGCAGAGATTTTTTGTTCGCTTTATTCCTTTTATCTTTGATGATACCCGACTCGGTTGTTTTGATACCGAGATTTATATTCTTCAAAAATCTGGGTTTTCAGGATTCACTCTGGCCTATTATAATTCCAATGTTATTCGGATACGGACTGCCGGTATTCCTGGGAAGACAGTTTTTTATGACCATACCCCAGGATCTGGAGGATTCGGCTACTATTGACGGCTGCGGAAGGTTAAGAGCGTGGGCAAATATTTTTGTTCCATTGTCAAAGCCTATTATAGCAACAATTACGGTCTTTACGTTCCAGAGCTATTATAATGACTTTTTATATCCATTGGTATATATAAATTCAACAAGCAAGTTTACTATCCAGTTGGGTCTGAGTGCCTTCAGAGGAGAACACACTACCAGATTCGATCTGCTTATGGCGGCTTCAGTGTTCTGCCTGATTCCGATTCTTATAATTTATATGTTTGCACAGAGATATTTTGTAGAAGGAATTGTAACTACCGGATTAAAGGGGTAAACATTTAAGAGAGGATTTAAAATTTAATGCTTTTATGCCGCATATTCAGTATGATGTGCGGTTTTTTATTGTCCTGAAAACCAATCATTTGTCTTTCACCGTCCACCCATTACTCTTTCGTTATATTTGCTAATGGAAAAACCTTTTGCACTGAGCTATAATTATATCATTAGCGACTTGCTTGATTTCATTCTAAAAAAGGAGAAGTATGGATGCCGGTAGAGATAGAGCGGAAATTTCTGGTTAAAAACGATGATTACAAAATACATGCAGCTCGGGTATTTTTCAAACAGGGTTATTTATCTGTGGAGAGCGGCAGAACGGTGCGGATAAGAACTTATGACAATAAAGGTTTTATAACCATAAAAGGAAAGGCACATTCCTTTACAAGGGATGAATTTGAATATGAAATCCCGGCGGACGAAGCAGATGTGCTTCTTGACAACCTTTGTATAAGGCCGTTGATCGAAAAGATACGCCATTTTATAATATATGGAGGGAATGAGTGGGTTATTGACGAATTCCTCGGAGTAAATAAAGGGCTGGTTGTAGCGGAGATAGAATTGGAATCCGAGGAGCAGCTTTTTGAAAAACCTGATTGGCTGGGTGAAGAGGTTACTTTTGACAGGCGATACGGAAACTCTCATCTGGTGAGAAAGCCCTACAGTGAGTGGTAACCTGATAATAACCAATCATAGAACAAGGGCTTAAGCGGCATAGAATAAGCGGAATATAAACTGAAATGCCTTGAAGCTTCAGGAGGAAGGAGGTGACGGCGGCAATATGGAGTGTCGGGAAGGGTGCGGGGCTTGCTGTATATCACCGTCTATTTCATCTTCCATTCCGGGGATGCCTCACGGGAAACCTGCCGGTGTAAAATGTATACAGCTTGACCATAATTATAGGTGCAAGCTGTTTGGAAAACCTGAAAGACCTGCTGTTTGCTCCAGCTTGAGACCTTCGGTGGAAATGTGCGGAGACTCACGCCAGGAAGCCGCAGGGTACCTGGATTTACTTGAAAGACAAACAAAATAAAACCGGAAGGCAATGAAATTAGTAAATCAACAGTTGTATTTGCCGGTGCCCGGTGAAGAGGATAGAAATAAATGAGAAATGGAGCGGAGAAGAAACTATGAGAAAAATTTTAGTGTTTATGTATAATGATATGGCTGATTTTGAAGTCACATATGCAACCCACCTGTTAGGACATGAACTCTCAAAGGAGATAGTCCCGTGCGCTTACGATATGGAACCGGTGAAAAGCAAGGGCGGCATGGTATTTTTACCTTTGGTTACAGTGGCTGAGGCAAAGACGGAAGAATATGAAGGCTTTATTATACCGGGAGGCTGGAATCCTGTGGTCCGGGAGGAGATGCTTGCATTGATCAGAGAATTTTACGGCAGCGGAAAACTTTTAGCTGCAATCTGCGCAGGTCCGCGTTTTCTGGCAAAGGCAGGTATACTTGATAAAGTCAAATATACTACGTCAATAGTGGAATGGAATGAAATGAGAAGGGCGCAGTTCAAGGAAGAAGACCCCTTCCCCAGAGAAAATTTTGTTAATGCAAGAGTAGTCCGGGACGGCAGCGTAATTACCTCCAAGGGTATCTCCTTCGTGGATTTTGCCATCGAAGTTGCCGATTATTTCGGTCAGTTTAAAGATGAGGCGGATAAACAGGCCTTCTTTAATACAATAACCGGTCGTGAGTGATTACTGCGGTATATTGTTAATACATTTTATGAAAATAGGAGTTTTATATGGGGAAAACCGTTTTGGTCACAGGTGCATCCAGGGGGATTGGGCAGGATATTGCCCGGCTTTTTGCTGCCCGGGGCTATAATGTCGCTATAAATTACAACACAAGCAGCCAGGCGGCGGATTGTCTGCTGGGGGAGCTGCAAAAAGCCGATTGCAAAGCAATTACGGTACAGGCAGATGTATCGCAAAAGGAACAGGTGGAAAGAATGCTAAACCACATAAATAAATGTTTCGGCGACATAGATATATTAATCAACAATGCAGGTATAGCAAGACAGGAGCTGTTTACCGACATATCACCTGATGAGTGGGACAGAATGTTTGAGATCAATGTTAAAGGTATGTTTTTGTGTGCACGTGGTGTACTACCTGCAATGATAAGGAAGCAGCGGGGAAAAATAATCAATATTTCATCAATATGGGGTATCACCGGTGCATCCTGTGAGGTGCTTTATTCATCAACAAAAGCTGCTGTCATCGGGATGACAAAAGCTCTTGCAAAGGAATTAGGTCCGTCAAACGTTCAGGTCAACTGTGTAGCACCGGGAGTAATAGCTACAGATATGAATTCCGGACTGGACCAGGCTGCCATTGAAGACTTGAAGGAACAGACTCCTTTAGGGGTCATAGGAAAAGGAATTGATATTGCGGAGACTGTATATTTTCTTGCGTCAGACAAGTCTGATTTTATAACAGGTCAGGTAATAAGCCCGAATGGGGGGTTCCTTATTTAATTTAACTAAAATTTCAGAGGAGTTTAGTTTACTTATAAGCTTGTATTTTTAGGACAATAAGGTATACTAAGCTAGTATGTTTTAATTGAATGTATTCTGATTTATGTATGGCTTTTTGCTGTATTTACATAATTTCCGGGAGGAAAGGTATTATGGATAATTCTTCAGGGGTAAAACGGTTTTTTGAATATCTTCCTGTCTGTATCAAGTTTCATAAACTGAAAAATGAGGGGCTAGCCCGATTGATCTTTGTGCTTGTACTTTTTTGCCAGATGGCTGGGAGTTATATTCAACATAAAATATTAAATCAGATCTCTTCGGAGGATTTTGATTTACTTATATCTGCATTGACAACGGTAACCACTGCACAACAGGGAAATGCCGCCGAAAAAGTGATTTCACCTGCTCTTTTGGTATTAGGGGTTACACTGGTCATAAAATTGATAACTAATCTGTTCTTATCTGTATATATGTATTCGTACATTTCAGAGCTGAGGGGAAAGACAACAGGTATTTTGTCCGGGTTTAAGGGAGCTTTCAAGCATTTGGGCAGACTCATAATCTACAATATACTTTTTGGTTTATTAGTTATGATGGGTCTGATGTTCTTTATTATACCAGGAATAATAGCATATATTGTGTTCATATTTGGTTTCTGCTATATTTTGGATTTAAAATTAAATGTAGCTGATGCATTTACAGCCAGCAGTGATATAACCAGGAACAAAAAAGTTCAAATAGCCAGTGTATTTATTGGATTTTATCTGGTGTTTGAATTACCGATTGCTTTAGTGATATCAGGCAGTACACTTGGATCAGCTTATCTGGCATCTTTTTTCAGTACTATTGCAGGTTTGATTCTTCAGAGACTCATAGCCCAGTTATACATGGATCTGGAGTATAAAAGTGAACGTTCTGCCAAGTCATAATTATTTCATATAAAATTTTCGTCGTATAATTTGTCGCAGCATATTTATAGTGGGGGCTACATACATGGGCATAAGGTATTTTTTTGACAAACTTGGTCTTAGCAATAGGACTATAACTGACGATAACCTGGAACTCAGCAGACGGAGATTCGTGCTTGAGGGCTGTCTTGCAAATGCTATTTTTACATTGACCAGCGGCGCTTTTTTAGTGGGCTATGCCAGTTATCTGGGAGCTAATGCGCAGTTTAACGGAATAATAGTGGCCCTTCCGCTGTTGGCTAATATAATACAGATGTTCAGTCCTCTCGTGTTTGAGAAACTGTCAAGAAGAAGACCTCTCATTGTGGCCTTATGCCTTTTTTACAGGACACTTTTATGCCTGATGATGTTCATCCCTTTTGTAACCGACAGTAAGCCTGCAAGGCTGCTGATTTTAGGCGGCATGTATTTTCTGGCTTATTGTGCGGCAGGATTTTTGACGCCTGCCGCCGCCAGCTGGATAATCAGCCTTGTGCCTGAAAAGCTGCGTGGAAGATATTTTGGTTTGAGGGATATGTGCATACTTGCCTCCGCAGCGGTACTGTCCCTGGTGATGGGCAGGATTTTGGACTTGTTCAAATCACAGCATCAGGATTATCTGGGATTTATGGTGGTATTTTCGGTTGCGTTGGTTATTACGCTGTTTAATGTTTTAACCTTGAAAAGGATCAGGGAACCTGAGGTTAAACCGTATGCTCAAATTCTGGACATAAAAGGCCTTATTTCCATTCCTCTGAGGGACAAGCAGTTTCGAAAGGTGGTGCTGCTCAACATTCTATGGAATCTGAGCGTGCAGTTCTCACTGCCGTTTTTTTCGGTATACATGGTTAATGGCCTGAAACTTTCATATACGTATATAATGATTATTGGAATAATATTATCCTGTGTTCAGTCCTATTCTGCAAGAATATGGGGGCGCATATCGGAAAAGAAAAGCTGGGAATTTACTACAGTTGCTTCAATGGCAGTATTGGGCATAGTTCATGTTACCTGGAGTTTTATAAACCATAATACTTATTTTGTTATAATTCCTTTTGTTCAGGTGCTGGCTGGTATTGGCTGGGCAGGGGTTAATCTGTCCCTGTTTAATATTCAGTTTAAATATGCGCCCCAGGAGGGAAGGACGGTATTTGTAGGTTTTAATGCTGCTTTAGCGGGAGCTGCCGGGTTTTTCAGTGCCCTGATGGGCTCGGTTGTAGTGGGTGCTTTAAGCAATACAAAGATAGATATTAAGATAACAGTTTTGGATAATATGTTAATAGTCTTTGGAATATCAGGATTAATGATTCTTTGCTGTGCTGCATATTTCTCCTGGTGCTTCAAAGATAAAAAGATGGAGTGATATCTTGACAAAGACATTAACTCCATATATTATAGTTGTTGTACCAAATGAATGTAAGAGCAAAAGACAGTTTATTAGTAAATATTACTTATTTAAAAAGCTGTAATATGCATATGTAATGCAAATTGAAAATGGGCAATTAACCCAGCTGGTAGACTAGCTATTGTTATATATACACGGATATAAGACGTGTAAGATTTAAAGCTTAAATACATTTTTAAATGACGGATTAGCTCAGTTGGCTAGAGTACTACCTTGACATGGTAGGGGTCACTGGTTCGAGCCCAGTATTCGTCACCAAATTAAAACTGCGTAACAGGCAGTTTTTTCTTTTATATGGACGTAATTATTATAGTGCCATTTTAATTTTGCTATTTTTCAAATCATGGAGCATATCAAAACATCCTGCTATAATTTATCAAATATGGCTTGGCGGTATTTGACTGCAATTCAGTCCGGGAGGCTTCAGTCTCAAATCCAAGCTATCGGCTTTCAGCCGATAGTAATTGTTTCATGAAAATTTAAATTACTGTAACAAAATCTATTATTAATCCATAACTTATTACTAAATAAATATGCTTTGTGCTCTTAAAACCCGCTTGAACGCAAATAAGAAAGTATGGGAGGAAATTTGTTTTGTGTTTGCCACTGGTTACTGTCGGGATTATTAATTATAATTGCATTAAATTTTTAGAAAATTGTGTTGAGTCATATCTTAATCAGTCATACGGGAATGTAGAAATAATTGTTGTTGATGACTGTTCAACAGATGGCTCCATTGAATTACTTAAGGGATTGGAAAAATGCAATAAAAATATAAGATGCATTTATCATGAGAAAAACAGCGGAGGTCCTTCACAAGCCATTCAGGAAATTATCCGGCAGGCGGGAGGCAAATATTTTCAATGGATTGCATCCGACGACTATGCTGACAGCAGCACTATTCAAAAATTTGTTGATTATTTGGAAAAAACAAAAAATGATTATGTTTATTGTAATTTTAAGATAGTAAATGAAAATAATGATGTCACATCCTACTGGAATTATTCC
This sequence comes from Bacillota bacterium, assembly GCA_023392075.1. Taxonomy (GTDB): domain Bacteria; phylum Bacillota; class Clostridia; order Acetivibrionales; family DSM-1351; genus Ruminiclostridium. The sequence continues at coordinate 75,504 of JAEVZU010000183.1, forward strand.
CTTCCCGCACTAAATGATATGGTACGCAGGATATTTGCAAATGCCTCGGGAGTTATTCCCATGAACGGTTTGTACAGACTTGATTTTTTCCACGGAAACGGTATTACCTGGAGCATATACAGGAATAACGACCATTCCTGCGACACCATAAACTCACTCAATTTTGTCAGTAATGGCATGAAATATGGCATGATAAATGAAAGCCTGATTTATTACAGACTCCATCAAAGCAACTGTTCTCATAACATTGAGGAAAGAATTAAGTCATCATTGGTAGTATATGACTATATCATTAAAAATTTTAATGAAGATATATATTTACCTGCAATAGCGTGGAACAGTTCCGAAAACAGGGAGCAGCTTAAGAACTATTCAATCGCTTCATATTTTTACAAAAAGATAACCGGTTATTTAAGCTTGGAGGGTATACCCCGCCATTTAAAATACACAATCTCTAAAGAAAAGATAAAGGAATGCATAGGTGGCTTTATAGACGAAGGAATGCTGTATATTCACCAGGGGTTGGAACAAGGAGATACTTTACGAGATGAATTGGTTGAGCTGGAAAAAAAGTATAAAAATCTTTTAAATGAATCGTAAAGGGATAATGGATATGATGAAACAGATATGCGGCATGGAACCTGAGGGTAAAGATAAGGTATACGCAGACCTGATTAAAACCTTTCAGAATGGTAATTTAGTATTATATGGTGCCGGAGGCATCGGATATATTACAAGCAGCATTTTAAAAGATAAAGTTTGCAATATATGCTGTTTTATTGATGATGACAAAACCAAACAGGGAACATATATCAACGGAATAAAGGTTGTATCTCTTGAAGAGATCAGCCGGGATGCCGGATATATTATCCTTATATGTCTTCCAAACCCCATGGAGGTTTATCATAAGCTTATAAGCCTGGGTTATAAGGACGTTCAATATTATCCCGTAATGATGAGTGAAAGGGATTTTTATAATGTGTCCCTGCTTCAAGAGAACAGGGATAAAATTGAGACCGTATATGATATTTTAGCAGACGACTTTTCCAGAACAGTATTTGACAATATATTAAAACACAGGGCTTCTATGGATTTTTCATACTTCGATAATATTATAAGTGACAAACAGTATTTTCCTTCCGATATCTTCACCTTGAACGACAGGGAATGTTTTGTTGACGGAGGAGTATACAACGGAGAGACAATTGCCGATTTTGCTGACAGTGTCAATAATAAATTTGATTACATTTATGGCTTTGAACCTGACAAACAGAATTTCAGCAATTTAACAAAAAGTATGGCGTATATGGATTTCAACCGTCTTAAGCTGTTTAATGCAGGTCTGTACTCAAAAACCGGAGAAATAAGCTTTGACAGCCATGGCAACAGTGCCTCGGCTATTTCCGATACCGGCAGGGATAAGATCTCACTGGTCAGGCTGGATGACATTGTAAGAGAATATAAACCGACGTATATAAAGCTGGATATTGAAGGTGCTGAAAAAGAAGCTCTTTATGGAATGAAAAATACAATCACGGAATATCATCCAAAACTTGCCATATCCATTTATCATAAAGCTGCCGATTTATGGGAGCTGCCCATGCTTATCCGGAGCCTGTCGGCTTCCTATAACATTTATATAAGACATTATTCAAATGGCCTGCATGAAACAGTTTGTTATGCCATATAGGAAACTATTTTATCGCTGCCTGGCAGCGGGATAGGAGATTGTATGTTTACCGGAAAAACCTTGCTTATCACCGGAGGGACCGGTTCATTCGGCAATGCCGTACTTAATAGATTCATTAAAACCGATATCAGGGAAATCCGTATATTCAGCAGAGATGAGAAAAAGCAGTATGACATGCGCCGGGAGCTGAACAATGAGAAAGTTAAATTTTATATCGGTGATGTCAGAGATTACAATTCTGTATATAAAACCATAAAAGGAGTGGACTATGTTTTTCATGCAGCTGCGTTAAAACAGGTGCCTTCCTGTGAATTTTATCCCATGGAGGCGGTCAGAACAAATATAATCGGGACTGAGAATCTCCTGAATGCAGCTATTGAAAATAAAGTAAAGAAAGTAATTGTATTAAGTACCGATAAAGCCGTCTATCCAATCAATGCGATGGGGATGTCTAAAGCATTGCTGGAAAAGGTAATGGTGGCTACCTCAAGAAACGTAAATGAAGATGAAACCGTTTTATGCGGGACCAGATATGGTAACGTAATGGCTTCCAGAGGGTCTGTCATTCCGCTGTTTGTTCAGCAAATAGCCGAAGGGACGCCCTTGACTGTCACAGATCCAAATATGACAAGGTTTATGATGTCTTTGGAAAATGCAATTGATTTAGTACTTTACGCCTTCAACAATGCAAAGCCGGGGGATATTTTCGTTCAAAAAGCACCCGCTGCAACAATACTGGAGCTGGCTGAGGCCCTTAAGGATATTTTCAATGCCGGGAATGAAATCAGGATTATAGGCACACGCCACGGTGAGAAATTATATGAAACATTATTGACAAGGGAAGAAATGTCAATAGCTGAAGATTTGGGGGATTACTACAGAATACCGGCAGACAACAGGGATTTGAACTATGATAAATATATCAGCTGCGGCAATAGTATAACGTCCGGGTTAAGCGATTACAATTCTCATAATACCCGGAGGCTGACCGGTGATGAGTTAAGGAAACTGCTCCTGAGTCTGGATTATATTCAAAAAGAATTAAAACAAAGCAAAGGAGTCTGACATATGTTGAAAGTAATGACTATAGCAGGTACCAGGCCGGAGATCATTAAATTGAGCAGAGTCATTGACAGGCTTGATAAATGTACCGAACATATTCTTGTTCATACCGGGCAGAATTTTGACTATGAACTTAATGAAATATTTTTTGAGGAAATGCGGATAAGAAAGCCTCAGTATTATTTGAATTCTGCCGGAAAATCACCTATTGAGACAATTGCAAATGTTTTGATCAAAGCCGATGAGGTTTTAGAAGCCGAGAAGCCCGATGCAGTCCTGATTTATGGTGATACAAACAGCTGCCTGTCTGTTATTGCCGCAAAACGCAAAAAGATACCTGTTTTTCATATGGAAGCAGGTAACCGCTGCTTTGATCAGAGAGTACCCGAAGAAATAAACCGTAAAATAGTTGACCATTTAAGTGATATCAATATGCCCATATCGGAGCATGCAAGGAGGTATTTGCTCCGGGAAGGCATTAGTGGAGAAACTGTCATAAAAACCGGTTCTTCCATGAGGGAAGTGTTCGAATTTTATAAAAATGACATTGATAAATCCGAAATACTGACCAGGATGAAGCTGAGACCAAAAGAGTATTTTGTGGTCAGCGCACATAGAGAAGAAAATATTGACTCGGATAAGAACTTCAAGGATTTTATTGAAACCTTGAATGCCATTGCCGTAAAATACGGCAAAAGAATTATTGTATCAACTCATCCAAGAACCATGAAAAAAGTAACTCTGCTGGATAAGTCTCTACTGGATGTCAAGATCGAATGGATAAAGCCGTTGGGTTTTTTTGATTATATAAAACTCCAGACAAATGCAGCTTGCGTAATATCAGACAGCGGAACCCTTATGGAAGAGGCTTCCCTGCTCTCCTTTCCTGCAGTTACCATTCGAAATGCCCATGAGAGGCCTGAGGGCATGGAGGAAGGGGTTCTAATATTATCCGGGCTAAAGGCAGACAGGGTATTGCAGTCTGTGGATATTGTAACAGGCTGTGCGGGCAGTGAAGCTCCGGGCAGGAAGCCGGTGGAGGATTACAATGTTTACAATGTATCTGATAAGGTTGTAAAAATTATCCTGAGCTATACTGATTATATCAACAGGACGGTGTGGAGGAGGACGGATTAGCTGATGGGCAGGAAAAAAATATTGGTACTGGGTTCAACAGGAATGGCAGGACACGTTATGACTGCATTCTTTGAGGAAAGCGGAGCCTATGATGTTTTTAATCTTGCACATAAGAAAAAGCTGAATGAAAGATCGTATTTGTGTGATGCAACTGATTTTCTTAAGCTTGGAGTATTTTTGGATAAAGAAGAATTCGATGTCATCATAAACTGTATTGGTATTTTAAACCAAAATGCCACTGATTTCAAGGACAGGGCAGTTTTGTTAAATTCCTATCTACCTCACTTTTTGGAAACCCGGTTCAGAGATTCGCATACCAAAATTATTCATCTAAGTACGGATTGTGTATTCTCAGGTAAAACGGGTTCATATACCGAAACTTCCTTTAAAGACGGAGATACATATTATGACCGGACCAAGGCTATAGGTGAGATCTGTGAAGGCCGTAATTTAACGGTCAGAACATCTATAATCGGCCCTGATATCAATTATGACGGTATAGGACTTTTTAATTGGTTCATGAAATCCAAAGGCAAAATAAACGGCTATGTCAATGCAATTTGGACCGGCATTACAACCATTGAGCTGGCAAAAGCCGTAGGAAAAGCTGTAGAAAATGATTTGTCCGGATTATACCACTTGGTATCGGCCAAAAGTATAAATAAATATGAACTGCTTTTGCTCTTTAAAGAAGTTTTTAATAAAAATGATGTGCATATAGTCAAGTATTTTAATGAGCCTGTAGATAAAAGCCTGATTAATACCCGCCATGATTTTGATTATCAAGTACCGGATTATAAAATTATGATATCCGGGATAAAGGAATGGATATTGGGCCACCCGGCCTTATATCCGCATTATACCGTATAATTGTCATACCTGTTGACTAATTCTAATAAAAATTACAAATGGACTTTATTTCCGTTATATTCAACATTATTAGTTAAATAATTGTTGAATATATTTTTGTAATGATTTCTGCTGCCTCCCTCATATTATTATACAAGCACATAAGTTAACTGATATACAAATCATGGGTTTGGTATACAGTGGCAAAATGACGGAAATACCGAAAGCAACGTCTGAAGGGAATAGGGATGAAAAATGCTGCAGAATATAATAATACTTGTTTTAAGTCTTGGGATAATACTTACGGGGTGTGAACTGTTTACCAACGGAATAGAATGGCTGGGTAAAAAACTTAATCTTGGCGATGGTGTGGTGGGCAGTATTTTTTCGGCTGTAGGCACCTGTTTACCTGAAACGCTGATTCCGATTATTGCTCTCCTTTTTTCAAAAGGCCGCTCGGAATCTGTGGATATAGGCATTGGAGCAATTGTAGGTGCACCATTTATGCTTTCAACTCTGGCCTTTCTTATTACCGGGTTAAGTGCTATTATATTTGCCGGGAGACGTAAAACGGGATATATGCTCAATGTAAATATTGATATATTGAGCAGGGACATTTCATTTTTTGTGGTAGTTTATACGGGTATGATTTTAGCCTCAATCATCACTTTTGGGGCGGTAAAAAATGTGTTGGCCTTCATACTTATCGGGTGTTACGTGTACTATGTTTTTAAAACCGTTGACGGTGACCATTCCAATGATGAGGAAATTGATGATCTCACCTTTTCAAGGGCTTTTAATACAAAGACCAATATAGTTGTTATTTCCCTTCAGGTTATGGTTGCACTGACGGTGATCATTGCCGGAGCGGAACTTTTCGTAAATAATATTGAAGTAGTTTCAAAGGGCTTTGGAATATCGACCCTGGCCCTGTCAATAATCATAACTCCTATAGCAACCGAGCTGCCTGAAAAGTTTAACAGTGTCATATGGATAAGCAAAAGCAAGGATACCCTTTCTCTTGGAAATATAACAGGGGCAATGGTATTTCAGAGCTGCATACCTGTTTCCATCGGTATCCTTGCCACAAGTTGGAGACTTGATACCATCACTCTTGTAAGTGCATTGCTTGCACTTTGCTCGGCGCTGGTGACCTTTATCTGGATAAAGGTGAAGAGGCAGCTGCATCCAATACCTCTTTTATCGGGAGGATTGTTTTACATCTTTTTTATCATATTCCTTATTGAGAGGGGGTTTAAATAACTGTCAGAAGATATTTTCCATGGTAAAACCCTCTTTCTTCGGTATGTGCAGTATATAATACTTCAAAGCTTCCAGTTCAGCAAGTGCGGAGGAGTAATCTTCGCTTTCCACATACATTTTTGTTTTGGTAAAGGAATCATCAATATTATCAATTTCAAAATGGTCTACAAGCATTGCCCAGTAGTACTTTGTTTTATCCCAGTTTTTATTGAATTCCTCAAGCTGCTTTTCGGCGGAAGTCCATTGCTTGTCTGTGACGGATTTGCTGATGGAAATAACCGAATATTCCAGGACTCCTGCCGACCTGCCCAGGTAGTAAAGTGTCAATGAACCTGATAGAATTATGACTATCAATAATACGGAAATGAGGATAACTGTTTTTGTATTTGTGTTCATAAAGTACAGTTCACTCCTTTGACTTATTTTTTTCCTTTGCCTGGCAGAACAATTTTCCATCCAAATCAATACTTGCAAAGAAAACATCTTTGATACTGTTAATACCTATTTTGTTCAATTCCATCTCAAGAGTCTCTTTATTCAGATTCGCCCTTTTTAAGTTTTTGTTCACCAGGTTTCCGTCTATTATCAAATCAATTGCAGGTGCCTCATATTTGACCGACAAATTCAAATCTTCCGGAGTTACATTTCTTTTAGCAGCCTTTGGTACTACGCTCAACTGTCCGTTGGTCTCCAGAATTGCATATTCCACATCTGCGATATCATAGATATCCTTGCTTCGAAGCTGCTCAAGAAAATCATTCAAAGTATACAGTTCGTTGCGGAATACCTGTTCATTGATTTTTCCTGCCGAAATCAGAATGCTTGGTCTTCCGCAGATAATATCCCTGGCTTTTGAACTTTTTAAGGATATAAAGGAAATAAGTATTTGCGCCGCCAGCATTGTCAATATGGGAATAATGCCGTTCACCAGCGGAATTCCCGTATTTTGCATAGGTACTGAAGCAAGCTCCGAGATCATAATGGCAACTGCAAGTTCAAAAGGCTGCAATTCTCCAATCTGCCTTTTTCCCATTATTCTCATTGCAATAATAACAATAATGTACAAAATCAAAGTTCTAATAAAAACGACTAACAATTTATTAACCTCTTTCCATTAGGGATAATAAACTTATTATTTAAAAATAACCGAAAAAAATACTTGAATTTTTAGCTTGCCAGATAATTCCCATACATGTGGCTGGAAAAGGGGAAGCTAACAATATTTTACCGAAAAAGTATAATATTATTAGCTATTCAAAGAAAATGAAAGATATTTGAACAATTATGCAGATAATTCAAACTGTAATAATTTATATCACGAATAATTCTTGTAATTTAAGGTTTCATTTAATTAATGTCAAAGTGATATAATTAATAGGTATTCTTTACTATGGGGCATTATATATAGCTTTATTGCATATTATAATGCTCATTATTTTTACTTTTTTTCAGGGAGGATTCAATGCAGGTAGTTATTATCGGATGCGGAAAGGTGGGAGCTAAATTTGCTCAAGTACTTTCCCAAGAAGGACATGAAATAGTTATAGTGTCCAGTGACAGTAAGTTATTTAGAAATTTAACTCCAGATTTTGATGGTGTTACATTGACGGGCGTCCCGATAGACCAGGATGTTTTAAAGAATGCGGGTATTGAGACAGCTGATGCTCTGGTGGCTGTTACTGAGGATGATAACGTAAATATAATGGTTTGTCAGGTTGCCAGGGAAATATTCAAAGTCCCCAAGGTAATAGCAAGGATATATAACCCTGCAAGAGAACATGTATTCCATGAGTTCGGACTTGACACTTTTTGTCCAACTGATATAACAGTAAATGTTATAAGGGCCATGATCAGCTCTGAGGATGATGTCAGCACACATACAATCGGGAATACCTCTGTCATTTTCCAAAATAAAAAGATTAGCGAAGGCTATATAGGTAAAAGAGTTGACCAGGTCAAACTAAAGGAGGGCATGATTTTTGGAATCATCAGATCAGGAGTATTTATGTTTGCAAACAGTGTGGGAAAGCTCATAAAAGGTGATATTTTCGTTATTGCAGATACAGCCCACAAGCTATAGGGCACTTTAATTCAGCAATCAGGTTGTGATTTTGATATAACATTTGGAGGTAAATGAATGTATATAGTAATTGCAGGCGGAGGGAAATTAGGGTATTATCTGGTTAAAACGCTTCTGCCTTACAAACATAGAATAACTGTTATAGAACATCAGAGAGATTTGTGCGAGAAGATAGCAAATCAACTCAATATTTCGATTGTTAATGGGGATGGAACCAGTATTGAGCACCTGACCGAATCGGAGGTCAGCAAGGCGGATATATTTATAGCTGTTACAGGCCGGGATGAGGAAAATCTTATTGCATGCCAGCTGGCCAAAAGGAAATTCGGAGTAAAAAGAACAATTGCAAGAGTCAACAACCCGAAAAATATAACAGTATTTGAAAAGCTGGGTGTGGATATTGCGGTTAGCAGTACCTCTATAATTGCAGATCTCATAGAACAGGAAGTTGATTATTCTGGTGTCAGAACCTTAATGAAACTAAAGGGCGGTAAAATAACGCTAAGCGAACTGATTATTACTTCTGAGTCCGGGGTTGTAAATAAAAAGCTGAAGGATCTCAACGTTCCAAAGGATTTCATATTGATATCGGTTATCAGGGACGACGTAGTTATTATACCCAATGGAGACACAATGCTGTCTGCAGGCGATTATATCATAGCTGCGTCTTCATATACCGAACAGCAGGAACTGAAGGAATTCTTTTTAGGATAATATGTTGCATTAATGGATTTTAGTATGATAAAATTAAAGATATTTATAAAGGCTAGGATTAATTACGGAACGGATGAATGAGTTCCTTAGTAGCCGTCCATACAGGTTAAGAGAGCAGTCTGGCTGGTGGGAAGACTGAGTTGTATGGAATGTGTGAATTACGGATTATGAGCTGCTTTTTGCCGGGATTGCCCGTTACAGCATTAAAGGCGTCTGTAAAGCCAGGTGAATTTATATAATATGTTTGCCTCACAAGGGTTTATGGATGTAAATTAAGGTGGTACCACGAGCTCTTCGTCCTTATACAGGATCAAGGGCTTTTATTATTGTCAGGATATTGAAAGTTCATTCATTGCCTGATATCGATATTTTTGAGTAATTTGGCAAATACTGTTTACAAGGAGAGAAAAAACAATGGGTAATGTATACGATTTATTGCAGGAAAGGGGCTTTATAGCTCAGGTAACTCATGAAGAAGAGATTAAGAAACTTTTAAGAGAGAAAAGTGTAACGTTTTATATAGGTTTTGATCCTACCGCGGACAGTCTGCATGTGGGGCACTTTCTTCAATTGATGGTTATGGCTCACATGCAGCAGGCAGGCCACCGGCCGATTGTGCTTATCGGCGGAGGTACAGCCATGGTAGGAGACCCCAGCGGCAAAAATGATATGAGAAAAATGATGACCAGGGAAATAGTACAGCATAATGTAGAAAGATTTAAAACACAGATTTCCAGATTTATCGATTTCTCAAATGACAGGGCAATAATGGTTGACAACGGAGACTGGCTGCTTGGTCTCAATTATGTGGAGTTTTTAAGAGACGTGGGAGTACATTTTTCTGTAAACAGAATGCTGACTGCCGAATGTTTCAAGAGCAGAATGGAAAAGGGTCTGACCTTCCTCGAATTCAACTACATGCTGATGCAGAGCTATGATTTCCTTGTACTTAATAGAAAATATGACTGCCAGATGGAGCTTGGCGGGGACGATCAGTGGTCAAATATTCTTGGCGGTCTGGAATTGGTCAGAAAATCTGATGGAAAGAGTGTTTACGGAATGACCTTTACACTTTTGACCACCAGCGAAGGCAAGAAAATGGGTAAAACGGAAAGCGGCGCAGTATGGCTGGATCCGGAAAAAACCACACCTTATGAATTCTACCAGTATTGGAGGAATATCAGTGACAATGATGTGGCAAAATGTCTTGCGCTTCTGACCTTCCTCCCAATGGACGAAGTCAGAAGACTTGGAACACTGACAGATGCAGGGATCAACCAGGCAAAAGCCATATTGGCCTATGAAGTAACAAAAATTGTACATGGTGAAGCAGAAGCTCTTAAAGCTAAGGATGCTGCCGAGGCAATATTCGGCGGTAAAGGCAGTTCTGAAAATATACCTTTTATTGAAGTTAAAGCAGCCGAACTGGAAGCAGGAATTAAGATAACGGATTTATTGCTGCTGGCCGAACTGACTCCTTCAAAGAGCGAAGCGAGAAGAGCAGTACAACAGGGCGGAGTTTCACTCAATGATAATAAGATTACAAGCTTTGATTACACTGTGGGGACCAGTGATCTTGCAGATGGTGAAATGATGCTTCAAAAGGGCAAAAAGAGCTTTGTAAAGATAAAAGCTGTTTAGCAGTCATTAAAAATTAAGCACACCATACGTCGGAAAATTGTCTGTATGGTGTGCTTTTTATTGTTCCCATAACTTTATGTGATTTAGCTATTGCTTTATCAAGACTATCCAACCAGTATTTTAGCCTCCGGATAAACAATGTCGGAGTTTCTTCGTGACGACTTCAAAGTAAGTGCTACTGCAAAGGAAAGAGGGCCAACCCTGCCAAGGAACATTGTTAAAATAATCAGTATCTTACTGAAGGTACTTAGTGCTGGAGTGATTCCAAGAGTCAAACCTACTGTACCAAAGGCGGAAGTGGTCTCATATAAAACATCCAGCACTTTAAAGTCGGACTGCACCGATACGATTACTGTCGTTATCAGGATTACCAATATTCCGCTTAAACCAGCGATCGAGATTGCTTTATTAACAGTGTATTGATGAATTTTTCTTTTAAACAGTACAATATCTCCAGAGCCCCTTATCTGTGAAAAAATGGCGATTATCAATACACCCATGGTGGTTACTTTTACTCCGCCTCCGGTTGAACCCGGTGCAGCACCCACAAACATAAGAAACACTGTAAATACTTTTGAGATTTCCTTCATATCAGCCAGGTTTATAGAGTTAAAGCCGGCTGTTCTGGCAGAAGTGGATTGAAAGAAGGCGGCATTGACTTTTTCAAAAAAACTCATGGGTCCAAGTGTTTTCGGATTATTGAATTCGGTAGCAAAGAAAAATACGGTACCTGAAATAAGCAAGGCAGCAGTAATGGAAAGTACCAACTTGGTATGAAAAATTAACTGTTTGTTTTTTCTGAATTCCCAGATATCTCTCCATACCGAGAAACCTAAACCTCCCAGGATTATAAGTCCTGAAATTGTATATATGACAATAGGATCGTTGTTAAATGGGACTATACTAAGGAATTTACCGTCAACTGCTCCGCTGGTGATATCAAAGCCTGCATTACAAAAAGCGGATACTGAATGGAATACTCCCATATAGGCACCAAAGGCTCCGAATTTAGGTACAAAGCTTATTGAAAGCAGTATGGCTCCTGCCAATTCAACAATCAGGGTAGCTGTTACTATTTTTCTTATGAGACGCAGCACTTCGGAATAACTGAAGGAATTGATTGATTCCTGGGCCAGCAGCATTCCCTTAAGTCCTATTTTTTTTCTGAGCAAGATTGAAAAAAATGTTGCAAGTGTTACAATACCAAGTGCTCCTACCTGAATCAAGCACAGGATGATAACCTGCCCTATGATGGACCAATACGTAAAGGTATCATAAATAATCAAACCTGTAATACATGAGGCTGAAGTAGCTGTAAAAAGTGCATCTATAAATGGCGTCCATTCTCCTGATCTCGAGGAAAACGGCATAGTTAGGAGTACTGCCCCGGTAAAAATCAGACCGGCAAAGCTTAAGACCAACAGTTTGGAAGGGGCTATACTCAGCAGGTGATATCCCTTTTTTTTAATTATGTCCTTTTGCATCCTTAGTCATCCTTGTTTTCATGTAAAATGAATTATTTTCCTAGCAGTATGTAATATCAAAACGTATATTGTCCGGCGAGGAAAATTTTTTCAGGACAAGGCGAGGTTCCAACGAAGTACTGCAAAGCAGTGCTTTCCGACAACGCAGTTCTGGAGGAATTTAACCGCCGGCAATATATGAATTTAGATATTACAGACTACTACTAGTTTTAAAGATTATCATAAATAATATTAGAATTCAAATATGAATTTATTATTCCCATTGAACCACAAGCTTGCCTTGCGTCAGCAAGGCTGCGTCCATCCTCCTCGAAAATTTCCAAAATATCTCAGCGTGAGTTCGGTGATTTTTGAGCGGGAAAATTCACCACTCAAAAACGTTTTGTACATTATTAATAAAGAGTAGGAATATGAAAGTAAAAATTGTGGAAAATAAATATGATTCAAATTACCAAAGTCAATTACGGTTGAAAGCCTTAACCTTCCAGGCGAATATTGCTTTTAAGCTAGCTTTCAACGCAGTTTGGGTTTGTTGAATGGTTTTTGCACTTCAGTGGGCTTCAGCCTCAAACCCAAACTATCGGCTTTAGCCGATAGTAATGGACTTTTGAACAAATTATTGAAATAAAAGGAGGATTTGTATGCCACTCACAAGTAAGGAATTAATGCTGATTCAGGATAATATCAGCATGTGTGAAGACAACATAAAGTACTTGCAGGGTTGTGCCCAGTTAGCACAGGACAGCCAGGTGAAAAACTTGTGCAACAAGCTTGCAAGCGATGAAAAAAACAATTTACAAATACTGATGAAGCATATTAACACAGCTGCACAGTAAAAGGAGGGAAATCATGGCTAATTTAACTGACAAGGAAATCATGGCATCTGTTTTAGGGGAACACAAACTTGCGGCATCTTCATTGACAAATCTGATACTGGAGAGCGTAAGTCCCATGTTGAGAAATGATGCCGAAAGTATTTTAACAAAGACGTTTAACGCACAAAAACAGGTTTTCGACATTATGGCTCAAAAAGGCTGGTATTCGGTTCAAAACGCCAATCAGCAGGAAATATCCTCAGCACAGCAGAAAGTTAAGGGCATTCAATCTCAAATGTCTCAATAACCTGTTACTGGAGGCAGTTACTTTATAGTAGCTGCCTTGTTTTATTGTGTAACTTCAAGTTGGTAACAATTTATTATGAAAAGCATAAAATAATATTGCAGGGGCATAGGAAACATATATCTGCATTTGTACACAGATGCAACATAAGTGGCTTTTGCCGCCTTTGTTATTTGTTAAGATTTTTATTATAAAGAAGGGCTTAATTCCCTTGAACCCATAATATTAAAAATCTCTTAGTATAATATTTACTTCAGTGTTTCATTTTAAGGAGGGAAAGTCGTGCAGTTAAATTCATCAAGAATGTCCCAGCGTAACGGAGGTGTGTTTTATTATGAACAAAATAGTAATAAAAGGAGGTAAAAAGCTTAAAGGTGAAATAGGTATCGAAGGTGCAAAAAATTCGGTACTGCCAATACTGGCTGCGACAATTCTTAATTCCGGAGAGAATATTATTAAAAATTGTCCCATGTTCAGCGATGTGGAGGTTATTCTGGATATACTAAAGACTATCGGATGTAAAGTAAAAGTAGAAGATAATGTCGCTATAATTGATTCTTCAACAATATCTTCTACAGTTGTACCGGAAAGTCTTGCCTCCGAAATGAGATCGTCAATAATATTAATGGGGCCGCTTCTGGCCAGAGAAGGTAAAGTTACTATAAGCTATCCGGGTGGTTGTGTTACTTTAAACTATCTAAGCTTATATTCTGTTTTTTAATTCCTGAAGCATTTTTCTAAACTGCAATGCCTTCCTTATTTTATTTATCAGTACAAATTTATTGGTATGATTCAAAGGTTTTAATATAAAATCATAGATATCATATTGAAAGATTTTCTCCAATTCGTCATTCTCGATTCCAGATGCTACAATTATCGGGATTTCTTTGTAATATGTCGTTTTGGAAAATTCCTCAAGAAAGCCCTGACCGTCTAAAACAGGCATTACCATATCAAGTATGATTATATCCACATTACGGCTTTCTACCATGTCCAGAGCTTCTCTGCCGTTTAATGCGGATACGATGTTTACCCGTTCCTTATACAGATAATTTCTTAGAATTGCATTGTCTAGTACATTGTCGTCGGTCACAAGAATAGTACTAATCATAAAAACTCCTTTTTAATAAGTTATGGTTATGTAAATTTTATAATATTTATTAATAATAAATTCTATAAGAAAAATAAAATACCTTTCAATAAATAATTAAAAAAGATGTAAATTTAGGCAAAAAAAATGTTAATAGTTCACAAATATAATGACCAAAATTAACCTTTATTGGTTTGCGGCTTAACATAAGGCTATGATATAATGACTTTTGTAACAAAAGCAAAATAAATTTGGCCTATAAAGAGCTTGTTAGGATCTGCAGCAGGCTCTAAGAAGAAAGTAGGATCAAAATGGGATTTGATATGGAAAATAGATTGCTGACAAAAGCGCGGCAAGGCAACGTACAGGCATTTGAGGAACTTTCCGGCAGCTACTATACCAAAGTATACAATATATGCTACAGAATGCTGAACAATCCTGATGATGCATCGGAACAGGCACAGGAGACATTTATAAAGGCATTCAGATACATAAAGGATTTTAAGGGTAATTGTTCCTTTTCGACATGGATTTATCGCATTGCTACAAATACTTGCCTTGATTTTATAAGAAAAAATAATAAGAATAAAAATACTGTTTCAATGGAACAGACCACCTTTGAAGATATAACTGTGAAGGACAGGTTGGTTTCAAATATGCCCGGTCCGGAAAAAATTGCCGAAACAAATGCACAAAAGGCGGCGATAAAAGAAGCTTTGGCAAACATGAATGAGAAAAACAGAATAATAATCATACTCCGGGATTTTATGGGGCTTAGCTATGAACAAATATCGGAAACACTTGAGACTCCGGTGGGAACGGTTAAATCACGAATAAGCAGGGCAAGGTCCGAATTGCGGGAATTATTATGCAGGGATAAGGAACATTTATTTACCGACTACGTCAAATAGCTATGAAAGGAGGGATAGCATGATTTTCTGTGATAACAGTGATTTATATATTTCACTATATATTGACGATGAATTGGAACAAAGCGATAAAGAAGAGTTTTTAAAACATATTGAAGAATGTCCGCAATGCGCTCAGAAACTCAGGGAAGAGTCTGTTTTTACTCAGTTTATTAATGACGAAGAAGCTGTTGAATTACCTGATGACTTTTCTTCATCTCTCCATTCGAAACTTATAGAAGTCAGCAAAAAAGACTACAATAATAAAAACAGACTTTTGTTTTTTAATAAAAAAATTATGGCTGCTCTTTCAACGGCTGCCGTGGTTGTTATCTCACTTCTGGCTTTTAAACTGCTGCCGGATATGTGGCAGGGAATGGATAAAACGGGCTACAGTGGAAGTGCGGCGCCTCAGGCGGCAGCCGGTACCGCAGAGAGACAGCTGCAATCGGAGGCAGATACTGCCGGAAATGCTGATAACGGGTCGGTAAACAGTTCAGCTGCGGCCGATGACAAAGCTGTGCCAAAAACCAATGGTGCGGCAGCAGACAGTACGCAGATTCAGTCCGAACAGAAGGAGGCTGCTGCCCGAAGCAGTGTCAGCAACAGCAAATTGAAAGGTGTCGTGGAAACTTCCGGCATGGAGGACTTTAAAGTTAAAGCATCCGTTAAAACCGATTCGCAGGAGACTTCTGAAAACTCAAGTGTAGCAGGGAATACCGGCAACACTCCGGCAGACGGCGTTGATAACGAATCGGAAAAGATAGTAGCTTTTGCCATGTCAGAACCGGCTGATGACAAGAAACCGCTTTATTATAAAAACTATGTAGAATTGAACTTAACTGTCTCACCGTCCGAAACAGAAGCGGAAAAGCTGAAAAAACTCATGTCGGAGCAGGATGCGGTTGAACAGGCTTCAGGCCTGATGGACGGATTTGCCGCAAACTATGCGGGTACGGTAGCCTATACGGATTACATTATTCCTCTAAACGCGTATGGTTCCCTAAAGAGTGAGGCATTATTAAAATATAAGCTGGAATTAAAGGCAAAAACTGATATAATAAAAACTGACGTCACTGAAGAGTACAATAACCTGGAAATTCAAAAAAAAGATACTGAAAATAAAATAAGTGAAGCCTTAAATAAAGGGCAGGATACAACTGCTCTTGAAGCGGAAAAGTCAACCCTGGTTGAACAGACGGATAAGATTATTGCTCAAAGCGGTATGATGACAGTCAGGATTTTTTTCGTAAAAAAATAAGGCTGGAGGGCATTAATGAACTCGGAAAAAATAATGATTGTCGATGGTAACAGCATTTTGAACAGGGCATTTTACGGCTTGAGCAGAAACACAATGCTGGCCACCTCGGAAGGTATTCAAACAAACGCAGTATTTGGTTTTATAAATATACTTACCAAATTTCTTACCGAAGAAAATCCAAAATATTTGTGTGTGGCATTTGATAGGAAGGAACCAACCTTCAGGCATCTGGAGTACGACAAGTATAAGGCACAGAGAAAGGGAATGCCTGAAGAACTGGCAGTGCAGGTTCCCATTATCAAACAGGTGCTGGATGCCATGAATATAAAAAGAATTGAGACTCCGGGCTTTGAGGCTGACGACATACTGGGGTCTATTTCCTTGTGCGCTGAAGAGAACGGCATGGAAGCAATTCTTTTAACA
This sequence comes from Bacillota bacterium, assembly GCA_023392075.1. GTDB lineage: Bacteria > Bacillota > Clostridia > Acetivibrionales > DSM-1351 > Ruminiclostridium. Next base: position 92,225 of record JAEVZU010000183.1, read on the forward strand.
GGTGACAGAGATTCCTTGCAGCTTGCTTCACAATCCACAAGGATAAAACTTCCTGTTACAAGAGGAAACAAGACGGAGACTGATGAGTACGATTACCAAAAGGTGGTAGAGAAATATGGTGTTACCCCTGGTATGCTTATTGATGTAAAAGGCCTGATGGGAGACACTTCGGATAATATACCCGGTGTACCCGGCATAGGTGAGAAAACGGCCCTGGATCTTATTCAAAAGTTTCACAGTATTGAAGAATTATATGAAAATATTGACAAGGTTGAGAAAAAGGGTGTGCGTGAAAAGCTTGAGGCAAACAGGGAACTGGCCTTTCTCAGCAAAAGGCTGGCCACGATTGAAAGAAAGATGCCTTGTATAACCGACATTCAGCAATATTTAAGGACAGATTTTGACAGGGAGAAACTTTACAGCATTTTCAAAAAGCTGGAGTTCAAAACTTTTATTGAAAGATTTGGTTTAAGTGATACCCCGATGGTGAATGTAACCGAGTCGCTAAACATTGAACATGTTGATGTTGACACCGTTGATGAGTTAGAATCCTGTATCGGGGCAATCAAGCTAAGTAAAAAAATGGCAGTATATTATCATGCCGATCCTTCGGATAACAGGCTAGATGATTTATGTATTTATGCCTGCCAGGAGGAATATGCCCCGGCTGTAATGGTATTTAACAATGAGTTTACCGCAGATTTGGCTATAAATGTTTTGCGTGAAGTACTTGAGTCAGCAGAAATAAAAAAATACGGTCACGATCTGAAAAAATTAATAAAATATTGCAAGGCGCGTGGAATTGACCTTAAGGGTATAGCGTTTGATACCATGATTGGCGCATATATTCTTGAGCCAACCAGAAACAGTTACACTATTTCCGAGCTGGCGGAGGAAAATATTAAAAAGAGTATACTGCCTGCCGAGATTTTGTATGACAAACATGGAAAAAAGCTGCAGCAAGGGTTGGATGTCAATCCATCGGCGGTTTGTGCAGCCTGTGTTACTGCAATCTATGAGCTGGCAGAAAGATATGCCCGTATAATAGAGGGCAATGGTCAGCACCAGCTGTTTTACGATATTGAGCTGCCGTTGGTGGAAGTATTGGCTGACATGGAATTGTGGGGCTTTAAAGTGGATATGGAAGGCTTGAAGGCATATTCAAAAGAAATGGATTCAAGGCTTGTTATACTTGAAAATGAGATTTACATGCTTGCAGGTGAAAACTTCAATATAAATTCACCGAAGCAGCTGGGAATCATTTTATTTGAAAAGCTGAACCTGCCTGCGGTTAAAAAAACCAAGACCGGCTATTCCACAGATGCCGAAGTTCTCGAACAGCTGTCGCAGAAACATGAAATAGTTGAAAGAATACTGGAATACAGGTCGCTCATGAAGTTGAAATCCACTTATGCCGACGGTTTATTGGCAATACTTGACCCAAATACCTGCAAAATACATTCCAGCTTTAATCAAACTGTTACGGCTACGGGAAGAATAAGCAGCACCGAACCAAATCTGCAGAATATACCCATAAAGCTGGAAATGGGAAGAAAGATAAGGAAAGTATTTATACCTTCGGATGAAAATTATATACTGCTGGATGCGGATTATTCACAGATCGAACTGAGGGTATTGGCGCATATAACAGGAGATGCAAATATGATATCGGCATTTAATAACAATGAAGATATTCACACTACCACAGCCTCCAAGGTATTTGGTATTCCTGCGGAGGAAGTTACATCACTTATGAGATCGCGGGCAAAGGCCGTTAATTTCGGAATTGTTTATGGTATTGGTGATTTCAGCCTTTCAAAGGATATAGGTGTAACAAGAAAGGAAGCTAAGAAATATATTGATGACTATCTTGCCAAATATTCCAAAGTTAAGGAATATATGAGTGATACAGTTGAAAAGGGTAAGGAACTGGGGTTTGTAACAACACTTTTTAACAGGAGAAGATATCTGCCGGAATTAAAATCAAGTAACTTCAATGTAAGATCCTTCGGTGAAAGAGTTGCCATGAACACTCCTATTCAGGGAAGTGCGGCTGATATAATCAAGATTTCCATGGTAAAGGTGTACAATGAATTGAAGAAAAGAAAGCTTAAATCAAGATTGATTCTCCAGGTGCACGATGAACTTATAGTAGAAACGGAAAAATCCGAGCTCCAGGAGGTATCAGCCCTGCTAAAGCAGTGTATGGAGAATGCCGTGGAGCTGAAGGTCTCAATGACTGTTGATGTAAAGAGTGGTGAAAGCTGGTATGAAACAAAGTAACAGCTCCATAGTACTGGGTGTGACCGGCGGAATAGGCAGCGGTAAAAGCACCGTAAGCCGTATCCTGCAGGAAATGGGAGCGGTAGTTATTGACGCGGATAAAATCAGCAGGGATGTGGTAATGCCGGGTGAAAAGGCTCTGGAGGAGTTGACAGAGGTATTTGGCGAAGATATACTTGATGCTTGGGGGCAGCTTCAACGTAAAAAGCTGGCCCATATGGTTTTTAACGATAATGAAAAGCTGCAGAAATTAAACGGAATTTTGCATAAATATGTAGCACAGAGAATAAATGATAATGTGAAAGAACAGCAGTTAAAAAAGACACAAATCATTGTTATTGATGCTCCAATACCTATAAAGACAGGTTTTCTGGATTTGTGCCACAGGGTTTGGACAATTACGGCAGACAGGGAGTTGCGTATCAGGCGCATCATGGGGAGAAATGGCATGTCCTATGACGAAGCCGTCTCGAGAATAAATTCCCAGCTTGACGAGCAGGAATATATAAAAATTGCCGATACTGTAATATATAATAACGATGATTATTCTCTATTAAAAGAGGACGTAAAAAGTCAATTGACCGGGCTGTTAGGGTGATTTTTTGAAAAAAAGGAAATTCTCAGGCAAATTTAAAACATTTATTATATTTTTGATTCTTGTACTTTTGATTGTATTTTCAATTACCGCTGTAAAATATGCGCTTTATTACATGTATCCTGTGTCCTATTCGGAATATGTTGAAAAATATTCTGATGAGTATGATTTGGATAAGCATCTTGTTTACTCCATGATTAAAGCAGAGAGCAGTTTTAATCCTAATGCCGTTTCACCAAGAGAAGCAAAAGGGCTTATGCAGATCATGGACAGCACGGGAGAGTGGGCTGCTGAGAAAATAGGGCTTGAGGATTTTACCCCGGCACAGCTGTTGGAACCTGAGACCAATATAAACATAGGCTGCTGGTATATTGCCAGACTGCTGAAACAATACGATCAGGATACACAACTGGCCCTGGTAGCCTATAATGCCGGCAGCGGCAATGTTTCCAAATGGCTGAAGGATGAAAATGTAAGTAAAAACGGTAAGACCCTTGACAGAATCCCATTTGAGGAAACAAGAAATTATGTGGAAAAAATTAATAAATATTTCAGCATGTATAAAAGGCTTTACGACAAGGATAAATAGTGTTATTTTTATAATAAATACCCTCTGTTGCAATAGAGGGTAATATATCTTTTAATAAACTTTGAGTGTAAAAATATATCGGTTGAGTCTTAAATTATAAGCCTTAACCGGTATTGCATTACGCCGGACATGGAGGTTAAAAATGAGCTCATTCCTTTTTGAAAGAGACCTGTTATACCCCACCGACAATATTCTTGATCCGGGTATATTGCATGTTAAGCTCCTCAATCCCAACAATACAAAAATACCGGTTGTTCTCGAACCTAAATCCAATCATTCTGTTGTAAAAAATATGGATTCTGTGCTGGAACTTTTACAGAAGGACATCTTCGACAGAATAAACATCAGAGTCAGTGACAATACCCAGGTGTATATTTTGCTCAACGGTCCGGACAGTGAAGTTTACAGCGGCACCAAATGTCTGAAGGTCGTATTTATGGGAATACATGAATTTACACTGGAACCTGTTGACGACGAAGAACATTTAAGTATACTGTAAAGTACCATGCTTTAAATCCCGTATTTGCTGCCGGCCTGACCGGATTGGCTGTGACGAAATGCGAAGCTGCGCTAAAGTACGCCTGAAATTACAGCAAAAACGTCTGCTATAAGCTGTACAAATTTCAGGCATGTACTTTGTTAGCGATCTATTTATTAAAAGCGTTACGGAAGTACTTTTGCAATATTTTCATTTATACCGATTCTATATCGCTTTATATTGTTCTCTGTACAGACTGTGCTACAAGTCTCAATTCCTGCATCAACGTTTCAAATTTCTCAGGCCTTAAGGATTGAGGTCCGTCACAGAGGGCACAAGGCGGATTTGGATGTACTTCAATAATTAAGCCGTCAGCTCCCGTAGCAACAGCTCCTTTGGCAAGTGCCGGGACAAACTTCCAGTTGCCTGTGGCATGGCTTGGGTCAACCACTATGGGGAGGTGTGAAACTTCCTTGATTGCGGGGATGGCACTTAAGTCAAGAGTATTTCTGGTCATGGTTTCAAAGGTGCGGATTCCGCGTTCGCAAAGAATAACATTGTGGTTGCCTTCTGCAATAATATACTCAGCCGCCATAAGCCATTCTTCTATGGTAGCCGACAACCCTCTTTTTAAAAGTACAGGTTTGCTGGTCATGCCAACCTCGCTTAAAAGTCTGAAATTCTGCATGTTTCTGGCACCGATCTGGAATATGTCGGTGTATTTGTTAACTAATTCAACATCTCTTGTGTCAACGACTTCAGTAACCAGCTTCAAGCCGGTAGCCTCACGGCCGGCAACCATTATTTTCAGGCCGTCTTCTTCAAGTCCCTGAAAGGCATATGGGGAGCTTCTGGGTTTAAAAGCACCGCCGCGCAATATTTTGGCGCCTGCAGTCCTGACCTTTTTTGCAGTCTCCACGAAATCATTTTCATTTTCTATTGCACATGGACCTGCCATAACCACAATTTCATTTCCTCCGATTTTGACATCGCCTACTTCGATGACTGTGGGAGCCTGCTGTAATTCATTACTGGCCAGTTTGTAGGGCTTCATAATTGGGACAAGGGTTTCCACACCGGACATTTGTGAGATTGCGTGTATATTCAGCAACCTCTTGTCGCCGATTGCACCGATTACTGTTTTAATATCACCGTATATGGGATGTGTTTTGAAGCCCAGCTCTAAAAGTTTGCTTTCCACATTTGCAATGTCCTGTCTGGTTGCGTTCTGACTCATTACGATAATCATAAAAAACCTCCTTGAAGTCATAATATTATTATTTTAAAAAAAGTAAAAAAATATAAAAAAGCCCTCATCCCTGTAAACAAGGGACGAGGACTTATAATCCACGCGGTACCACCCAAATTGGTAAAAACCATCTCGATCATGTACGGGAAATATAATCATATCTCCGATACACTCCTGCTGTAACGGGAAGGACCCGGTATGACCTACGAATAAAGTTCAATCACACTGTTCATGGGAGAACTCACAAATATATTATCCTGCAGTACTTTCACCGCCTACTGCTCGCTTTGAAGAGTCATATGATCTGCCAACTGATTTATTGCTTAATGAATCAGTTTTCCCATTCATCACATTTTAACTTATTATTTATTATATTAATAGATATATTAACATGTTACTTTTTTAGGTGTCAACTACTTTTTTGGGAATTATTTAATTATTTCCAAAAATCCTAAACTACGAAAATAAATCCCGCCATTTGAGAGCATATCTATGTATTCTTGAGTATTCTTTCAATCACCGAAGATCTGGCTGCATTTTCAAAGGAGTCATCCAATTCTCCCAAAGCTTCAAAATCACCGTATTTCTGTTTTAGTGCAAGAGTGAGCAAATGATCTGTCAGCTGAGGATTTTTAGGAAGAAGACTGCCGTGTGAGTAGGAGCAGTAAACATTGTTGTAAACGGCACCTTCATAGCCGTCGGTTCCGTTATTGCCATTGCCCGCGATAACTTTACCCAAAGGCTTGATGCCTTCTCCAAGATAAGTTCTTCCGGAGTGATTCTCAAAACCTACTATTTTTAATGGTTTTCCGTCTTGGGATATAAAGTCGCTTTCAAAAACGATGTTACCTATCATGCGTTCTTTTCCGCCGACGGTCCAGAGATCCAGAGCGCCAAGAAACTCTATTTCCTTACCGTCCCAGGTCTTGTAATACTTGCCCATTAACTGATAGCCGCCGCAGATGCACAGAAAGACCTTCATATTGTCTATAGCTGTCTTTATTTCGCCGCCTTTCTGATTTAATACATCAGCCTGGATGATTTCCTGTTCGTAGTCCTGTCCTCCGCCCAGAAAAATAAGATCGTACTCTGATGAATCAAAGGAGTCACCAATGGTAATATTTGTTACTCCGGTATTTATTCCATGCCACTGGGCCCGTCTCTGCAGAGCCAGAATATTGCCTCTGTCTCCATAGGTGTTGAGCAGATCGGGGTATAAATGACAAATGTTCAAATCATACATAAAATCTCCAATCCGCTGCTTGTGCAGCGTCTCCTTAGTAATGAAAACCCCGCTGAGGGTTTTTGCAACGCGAAATGAACAATGTTCACACTTCTTTATGTTTTGCGTTTTTCACGTTATTTCCAGAACTCCTTTAAATTGTACTTTTTCTTTAGGATACCACGAATATCAAGCATTGCAGTGTATGTGGGCAATATATGGAAGCAGCCGCCGGCCGGAGTTTGCTCAAGGCCGCGTTCCAGCAGCAGCTGGTAGTCCTTTATTATCCTTATTTTTCTGGTGTCCAGACCGCTGTATTTTAATCTGACTGCCATGTCCTCACCGCGGACACCGGAGGTAAACAGATTTCCAATTTTCTCGGGAAGCTTGTTAAGCTGCTCGAAATCCACGTCCCAAAGCCAGGAAATATCAGTACCGTCAGCCAGATTGTCATTTATCAGAAAAGCCGCATTCAACTGCTGATCGTCAAGAGCAAGAAAGCTTAATACCTGATTGAACCCTGTGGGATTTTTTACAAGGATAAGTTTTATTGTTTTATCACCAACTGTGATAGATTCCATTCTTCCAAACCCGCATTCGAAAGACTGCATGGCACTGATTACCGTATCGGCACCGTAGTTTAATGCAAGACCGCATGCGGCTGCCGCCATAGCATTGTAAACGTTATACAGGCCGGGAAGATTGATCCGGGTAGTATATTCCTGCAAGGATCCGGAAAGAGGAGGAGTGGATTTCCAGTTTATTGTGGTATGGCTGCTTCCGGCTTCCTGTATACCGGTACATTCCAGGTTGGCAGCAGGTCTTTTGTAACCGCAGCCGGTACAGTAAAATCCTCCCAGGTGACCATAAATGTGATTTGTATATTCGTATTTGTTTTTGCAGTTTATACAGAACATGGCGTCGGTATTAATGTCACCTGAATTTCCGGTATCACCGGCTCCGGCCTCAGGAGCAATACCATAGTAAAATACAGGTTTATTTGTTTCTCTGCCCAAAGATGCACACATGGAATCATCGGCATTAAGAATAAGGGCTGTATTGTCACCGACCCTTTCAAGGCCTGATTTGACGGCGTTGAGAGTTGAGTAAAGTTCACCGTACCTGTCAAGCTGATCCCTGAAAAAGTTGGTTACAACAACAGCTTTTGGCTGGAGATGTTTAGTGACCTGATTAAAGGCAGCCTCATCGCTTTCAATAAGTGCTACCTTATGCTTCGGTTTTCCTGTAAGGGTCACGGCCTGGATAAATATGGTTGTAATTCCGCTTAGAAGATTTGCTCCAGATTTATTGGTTATGTAGTCTATATTATTGTTTTTCAAAATCTCTTCTATAATTCTGGTGGTTGTGGTTTTGCCGTTTGTACCGGTTACCATGATTATTTCAAAGTTCCCCGCAATTGATCTGAGTATGCCGGGGTAAACTTTAAAGGCCAGCTTGCCAGGAAGTGTAGTTCCGCCTTTTTTTACAAGCCGAAGTACTTTTATTGCAAGTTTTGATATAAAAATAGATATTATCTGTCTGAAATTCATAAATGCTCCCTAATCTGTTTAATACCGCAATAATACAATTATTCAGCAAATGCCAGGTAAATATTATTCAAGTATATTATTAATATAAAACATTATATCACCATCCGGCAATATACAAAACATTAATACGATACTGCCAAAGTTAATTACGGTTGTAAGCCTTCGCCTTCCAAGCTAATTCAAACAGTTTGGGTTTGAATGATTTTTTACTTCAAGGGGCTTCAGCTTTAAACCCAAACTATCGGCTTTCAGCCGATAGTAATTGACTTTAATAAAATAGACTAAATTACCTATATACTTAGTATTAACAGATTTATTAATATGTTAATTGATGGGCAATACATTTTTATGATATAATAAACCCAGTTAAATGCCTGTAAAATAACACATCCGGGTGGTTGTGAAATAGGCCCTAGACCAATAGATCTCCACTTAAAAGCTTTAAGAAGTCTTGGAGCCAAAATAAATGACACCAATGGAGGATATATCACCTGCGAAACCGACGGACTTAAGGGCTGTGACATATATCTGGATTATCCAAGTGTAGGTGCTACTGAAAATGCTATGATAGCAGCTGTTTATGCACAGGGTGATACAATTATCAGAAATGCTGCTAAAGAACCCGAAATAGTGGATTTGCAGAACTTCCTTCAAAAAATAGGCGCCAGGGTAACCGGGGCAGGTTCAAGTGTCATAAAAATAAGAGGCTTTGAGAAGAAACTAAATAATGTAGAATATAACGTAATTCCTGACAGGATTATTACAGGTACATATATGGTTGCTTCGGCAATTACCGGCGGAAATGTAGTTATAAAGGATATTATCCCGGAGCACATTATTTCAATTGCGTCGGTTTTACGGGATATTGGCTGCCAGATCAATATTAAAAGAAGTGATATTCAAATTGTTTCAGGATCGAAGCTGGAAGCAGTTGAAGTAATCAGAACCTTACCATATCCAGGTTTTCCTACAGACATGCAAGCCCAAATAATGGCACTTCTTACCTTGTGCAAAGGCACAAGCATTATAATAGAAACCATATTTGAGAGTAGATATAAGCATGTAGATGAGCTTTTAAAGATGGGAGCAAATATCAGAATAGATGGCCGTATGGCTGTAATAAAGGGAGTCGGCAGGCTGAACGGCGCCCAGGTCGCTGCAAGGGATCTGCGCGGAGGAGCAGCATTGATTCTGGCCGGATTGGCTGCAAACGGTGAAACTATTATATCCGGTCTGGATCATATTGACAGGGGCTATTATAAAGTGGAAGAAAAACTGGCTTCATTAGGAGCAGATATATTAAGGAATTAACAAATGAAAAAGACACCAGCAGCTACATATGAAAAGAAAAAGAAAGTAAGTAAAAAAGTACGCAGAAGAATGAGAAGGATCCGACGATTTTTCCTCTTTGTCCTTATTGTTGGAGGAATTATCATATTTGCCAAATCATCGTTTTTTATCGTCAATAAAATAGAAACAGATGGCAATAAAAAATATTCAGCAAATGAATTGATTCTTAGTACCGGACTTGTTCCGGGGGGAAATGTATTCAACATGCTGGGAGAGAAACCAAAGAATCTGTTAACTTTAAGCTTTAACGATTTGGAACAGGAAGTACTGAATACCATGCCGTATATTAAGTCTGTAAGCATAAGGCCGGCCCTACCAAAATCAATTAAAATAAAAGTGCAGGAAAGAACACCGTATGCTGTTCTTGACAATAAAGGGACATATCTTCTTATTGACAGGGAGGGTTATGTATTGGAACTCCTTGACAGTAAATCTCCGAAATTGAAGGATTATTTTAAAATAATAGGTATTTCGGTGGATAGCTATAAATTGGGACAAGCTGTAAAATTTAAAGGAGAGAATCCTTTAATTGATTTTATAAGCTTTTATGATCTTGTTGTAAAAAGTGATAAGAATGAAAAGTTGAAATTATATAAAAAAATTACTTCGGTTGATTTAGCTGATATACCATATATATCTGTGCAGTTTGACAAAAGAGTTACTGTCAAATTTGGAGATTTGGAGGATACGGATTATCAGGTAAGTGTTTTCAGGCATTTATTTGTTAATAATATAAATGAAAAGCAAAAGGGTACCCTGGATTTTACAAAGGGAAACAACCCGTACTTTGTACCGGAGAATTAATAGTTTTACCGGCCAATTATATAATTTTACAGGTAAAGCTCATGCAGGTTTAAAAAATATTTAACAGACAACAGGAGAAAAAAGGAGTAAAATGCTATGATACCAATACTAGGATTAATTTTAGGAATACTTATTGGTCTGTTCATTCCAATTACAATTCCATCCCAATACTTTACATATGTGGCTGTTGCAATTCTGGCCGCTCTGGATTCGGTATTCGGGGGAATGGTTGCTACTATCAACAAAAAATTCGAGATGAGGATTTTTTTATCCGGATTTTTTGGTAACGCTTTGCTGGCGGCAGGTCTTGCATACATTGGAGACAAACTGGGAATTCAGATATATCTTGCTGCGATATTTGCATTTGGAAACAGGCTTTTCTTAAACTTTGCGTTAATTAGAAGATATCTATTGAATAAATTTCTCAAAAAAGATAATATAGTAAAAGAGGATTTTTAAGCGCATTTCGAGGCATTTTTGATACATAAATTAGGGGGGCAGTTTCGTGTCTGATGTTATTGTAGGAGTGGATATAGGAACTTCAAAAGTAAGCACCGTAATTGGAAAAACCAATAATACCGGTGAAGTTGAAATCCTGGGCAAAGGTATTGAAAGTTGTTCAGGTATAAAAAAAGGAATAATTGTTGACATTGATGCTACCTCCAATTCGATACAAAGTTCTGTCAGAAAAGCGGAAGCCCAGGCGGAGCTTAAGGTTGGTTCGGCCTACGTCAACATCTCCGGTCTGCATGTTGATATCATCAATCATAAGACATATACAAATATCGTAAGCGATTCCAGGGAAATTTCCAGGCATGATGTGGAAAAACTGCTCTATGCAGCAGGAACAATTTCCATACCGGATGACAGTGAGATAATTGATGTTGTTCCGAGACAGTTTATTGTTGACGGTTATGATGGGATAAATGATCCTGTAGGAATGAAGGGAACCAAGCTTGAAGGGGATTTTGATGTTGTGGTCGGGAAAATTATTTCGGTACAGAACATCGTCAGAAGTATGGAAAAGGCCGGAATCAAGGTGGACGGACTCATTGCCGAAGGATTTGCTTCGGGAGAATGTATTCTGCTCCCTGATGAAAAGGATATGGGTGTCATACTTATTGATATTGGTGGGGGAACCACCGAAATAAGTGTCTACAAGGATGAAAAGCTTGTGATGAATAAATGTCTTCCCGTGGGAGGCGATCATATTACAAACGATTTATCAATAGCATTAAAAATGACATACGCCGAATCTGAAAAAATCAAAAGACAATTCCAGCTTGCACTGACTACGCTTATCAAAAACGATCAGGAAATATCTGTTAATGATCTGAGTGAGAGTTTCAAGAAAAATATAAAGGTATCTGATGCAATAGAAGTTATAGAGGCAAGGGTATATGAAATATTCAGTCTCTGCAAAGACCTTGTTTATACAAATTGTCCCGGCAACTACGGTGCGGGAGTTGTGCTTTCCGGCAACGGTATTTCCACATTGGACGGTGCCATGCAGATAGCATATGACATTTTTGATATTCCTGTCAGGGTTGCCGCGCCAAAAGTAAGAAACATACCTACGCTTGACTACTGTACGGCAGCGGGGATGGTGAAATATATCGCGCGGCAGGACAAGGAAGCAAGCACCATCAGTATAAAGAGTATTCCGAAAACCAACAAAAAGGTAAGGGAAAAAACCTTCCTCAAGAAGGTTATCAGTGCTTTGAAAGAATTTTTTTATTAGGCAATATAAACAAAACTTGCCTAAATTACATTTTTACTATATTATTATTATGTGCGTTTTATAACTATTTTAGATTATTAACCATTTAATCAATATACACAGGCAGGCAATTCAAGTCTAATTTACCAATGCTAAAGGGGGATTTACTTTGCTAGATTTCGAGATTGATATGGATCATTTTGCCCAGATAAAGGTAGTAGGATGTGGCGGCGGAGGAAACAATGCTGTTAACAGGATGATTGATGCAGGACTTAGAGGTGTGGATTTTATAGCTATAAATACAGATAAACAGGCTTTGTTTTTATCCAAGGCAAATACCAAGATTCAAATTGGAGACAAGCTTACGAAGGGTCTTGGAGCAGGTGCCAATCCCGATATCGGAGAAAAGGCGGCAAATGAAAGCAGAGATGAAATCGCCCAGGCAATAAAAGGTGCGGACATGGTATTTGTAACGGCAGGTATGGGAGGCGGAACCGGTACAGGTGCTGCTCCCGTGGTAGCTCAGCTTGCCAGGGAAATGGGGATTTTGACGGTAGCGGTTGTTACAAAACCCTTTATGTTTGAAAGCAGAACGCGTATGCAGCATGCTGAAAGGGGAATAGAAAACCTTAAAAACTCAGTTGATTCGCTTGTTACCATACCAAACGACAGATTGCTTCAGGTTGTGGAAAAGCGTACTACAATGGTAGAAGCTTTTAGAATGGCCGATGATGTGCTCCGTCAAGGTGTTCAGGGTATATCCGATTTGATAGCCGTTCCGGGTCTGGTAAATCTTGACTTTGCCGATGTTAAGACTATAATGCTGAGCTCAGGGCTGGCTCATATGGGTATAGGAAGAGCCAATGGCGAAAGCAGAGCTGAAGAGGCAGCAAGGCAGGCAATTCACAGTCCTCTGCTGGAAACCTCAATTGAAGGAGCAAGAAGAGTACTGGTAAATATCACCGGTGGTCCCGACCTGGGTTTGTTTGAAGTTAACACAGCTGCAGAGCTTGTTCAGAAGTCGGCAGATCCGGAGGCAAATATTATTTTCGGAGCTGTTATCGATGACAACCTCAAGGATGAATTGATGATAACGGTTATAGCTACAGGCTTTGAGAACAGCCCGGTTCTAAAGAAATTTGATAAACCTGCTGAAAAGCCAAAACAGGCATCCACAGCTGTTCCGGCTCATGACAGCAGCAGCTACGCAGCGGCAACTTCTGAAAAGAGTAATGCCAATGCAGTTTCTTCTGATAACGAGCTTGACATACCAACCTTCCTGAGAAGGAACAGATTTAAATAATGAAATATTAAGAATATAGTAAAATATCCGGGAAGTGCCGCAGACTACTTTTAAAGTGGAATGTGCACTTCCTTTTTAATAAGTTAATTTGTAAAATCAGAAATAATTTTTCTGAACGGGGCCTGATTAAAGTTTGAATAATTTTTTGAAGGAAGTGTACCATGTATAAAATTTTTCTTGTTGAAGATGACGGTGTGATTTCATCAGAGATTAAAAAGCATTTGCAAAGATGGGGCTATGACGTGCACTGTGCCGGTGATTTCAATAATGTTACGGAGGAATTTATAAAGTTTGATCCCCAGCTGGTGTTGATGGATATATCTCTCCCGTTTTATAACGGTTTTTACTGGTGCACCGAGATCAGAAAGTTATCCAAGATCCCGGTGGTTTTTATTTCTTCCGCCAGTGACAATATGAATATTGTAATGGCTGTCAATATGGGCGGGGATGACTTTATTGCAAAGCCCTTTGATTTAGAGGTGCTTACCGTCAAAGTACAGGCAATACTAAGGAGAACTTATGCTTACAATGAACAGACGGCTTACCAGGAACACAATGGCGTTTTGTTCAATTCAATGGACGGGACCCTGGTATACCGCAATCAAAAGCTGGAGCTGACCAAGAATGAGCAGAGGATCATACAACTGCTCTATGAGAACATTGGAAAGATTGTAAGCCGGGAGCAGATTATGAAACGCTTGTGGGATAATGATTGTTTTGTAGATGACAACACGCTTACAGTAAACATTACCAGGTTGCGTAAAAAACTAGAGGATGCTTCCATAGAAAACTTTATACAAACTAAAAAAGGCTTGGGATATATGCTGGGAGGTTAGCTTGAGCACAGCGAAAGGAATGATAGTTAATATGGGAAACAGGCATCCTTTAGAGATTTTTCAACAATATGTCAGAGATAGACGAAAAGTGATTTTGATGTTTCTCCTGTACCAGATTATTTTTTGTATCATATGCGCTTTGTATCAGATGGAGAATCTGGACAAGCTTCTTTACGGTGTCTACATTTCAATTTTTATAAGTCTTTGCATCGGTGTATGGGATTTTATCATGTATGTTGACAGGGTAGGAAAAACCCGGGAAATTTATTCAAATCTTGAGAATGTGATTGAAATGCTGCCTCAGGCAGCCGACTTGAAGGAAAGGCAATATCAGGAAATTATCAAGGGTTTAAATGAGGAAATGCGGCAATTGCAATTCAAGACAAATCTAAAAGAATCGGAAATGAAGGATTATTACTCGTTGTGGGCACATCAGGTAAAAACACCTCTGGCGGCAATGAGGCTCATGCTCCAGAATGATGAAAAGGAGATCAGCTCTTATGCCTTGCAGGAAGAATTATTTAAGATTGAACAATATATAGAAATGGTACTGCATTATCTCAGACTGGAAAATATGTCTTCGGATATGATCTTGAGGGAATACAGGTTAAAGGATATTGTCAACCAGGCTGTTAAAAAAAATGCCGTATTGTTTATTAACAGCAAGCTTTCCATTGATATCAGGAACTTTGACTGCAAGGTCATAACCGACGAAAAGTGGCTTTTATTTGTCATAGAACAGCTTATTACCAATGCGGTCAAGTATACACCGGCAGGAGGTATAACAATTAGTCTGGAAAAAAATAATAATGAAAGATGGCTTGTTATTCAGGATACAGGCATTGGAATAAAGGCTGAAGATTTGCCAAGGATTTTTGAAAAAGGTTTTACAGGATATAACGGGCGGTTTGACACAAGATCTACCGGAATAGGTCTTTATTTATGCAAGCAGGTTTTGGACAAATTATCCCATAAAATAGAGGTTTTTTCAGAGGTGGGCAAGGGTACAAAAGCCTGTATAGATGTGTCGGTAAGGACTTTTTAATAGAACTAAAACATAACTTGACTCTTAGTGCTGGTGGTCTGTAACATCTAAAACGTATATTGCCGTCGGGGAAAATTTTCGCAGCATAAGGCGGAGAACGAAGGCAATACTGTATGTATTGACAAGGACGACAACGAAATTCTGCGGGAATTTAACCGTCGGCAATATGTGACTTTTAGGTGTTACAGACCACTAGTTAAATTGTCGCTAAACTTTGCAGTTGCACAGTTTAGGCTGGTTTTACGGTTAATCTTACAAAAGTGTAAGGTTAACCGGTAAAATGTAAGTCAGGTCTATGGCAGACAATTTCTAAATATTCCATAATATATCCATACCATCAATTAACAATGTACAATACGTTTTTGAGCGGCAAAATAGCCGGCGTGAGGCGTGTTGTATAGTGTCAATAGAGGGGAAAGTATTTTTAATAATAAACGAAAGGAATACAAGCCCTGATGGTTGGTTCCGGAAGAATTGTGACTATCGTTGGGGCATGGAGGTTACTATGGCACTTTTAGAAATAAAAAATGTAAAGAAGATATATACTTCAAGATTTGGCGGAAATAAGGTACAGGCGTTGGAAAGTGTTACCTTCTCGGTTGAGAAAGGCGAATATGTGGCAATAATGGGAGAGTCAGGCTCCGGCAAGACAACACTTCTGAATATCCTGGCTTCTATTGATAAAGCCACAAGCGGGCAGGTTATGCTGGAGGGCAGGGACTTGTCAAAAATAAAACAAGGTGAGCTCTCGGCTTTTCGAAGAGATAATCTGGGTTTTGTTTTTCAGGATTTTAATTTGTTGGATACGTTTTCCTTGCAGGATAATATTTTTTTGCCGCTTGTTTTATCAGGCCATTCCTATGAAGAAATGCACAAGAGACTTGACCCCCTGGCTAAAAAACTTGGAATAGACCAGCTGTTGCAAAAATATCCATATGAGGTATCAGGCGGTGAGAAGCAGCGGGCAGCGGCAGCCAGGGCCCTGATAACAAATCCCAAGATTATCCTGGCAGATGAACCTACCGGTGCGCTGGACTCCAAGGCTTCAGCCAGACTGCTCAGACTTTTTTCGGATATAAATGAAGAGGGACAGACAATATTGATGGTGACTCACAGTATACAGGCTGCAAGCCATGCGGGCAGAGTTCTGTTCATCAAGGACGGATGTGTTTTCAACCAGATATACCGTGCAAATGCTACCAAAGAGGAAATGTTTAAGAAAATAGCCGATACAATGACAGTTTTACAAACAGGGGGAACACAGTATGAATAAGATGTTTCTTCTGCCGAAACTGGCTTTTGTGGGTATTAAGAAAAATGGAATAACTTACTTTCCATATATACTTGCAGGAATGTTTTCAGTTTTTGTATTCTTTGTTTTTTCATCCATAATAAATAATGATCTAATGAAAAAGCTCCCTCACAGTACCTATTTAGTGGTTCTTATGGGAATCGGCCTGTTTTTGCTGGGAGTTATATTGGTACCGTTTTTATTGTACTCAAACAGTTTTCTTATAAAGAGAAGGAAACTGGAGCTGGGATTATACAGTATTCTTGGACTGGAGAAAAAACATATTGCCATTATGATGTTCTTTGAGACCCTGTATGTTTTTCTTGTTGTATTTACAGGCGGAATCATTCTTGGAGTGGTTTTTTCAAAACTGTTGTTTCTTGTGCTGTTAAATCTTACACGGCTGCCTGTAGAGACTGAATTTACCTTTAGCTTCGTTTCTGTTAAAATATCATTTTATTACTTTGCAGGAGTCAATCTTCTCAATTTGATAGTAAATTTGGTGCAGGTTTTTAAATCAAATCCAAATGATTTGATGAAGGGTTCCAAATCCGGGGAAAAGCCCCCTAAACGCCTCTGGATATCTGCTTTGCTGGGTGTGGTATTACTTGCGGCAGGATATTATATTGCCATGGTCTCAAAGGTCGATTCAGGTATCTTCACTGATTTTCTTCTGGCAGTTGCTCTGGTAGTACTGGGAACACACTTTTTCTTCAAGGCGGGGATACTGGCATTGCTCCGGATACTTAAAGGCAACAGGAAGTTTTATTACCGTAAGGCAAATTATACTACCATATCGGGAATGCTGTACAGAATGAAGAAAAGTGCCGCCAGTCTGGCCAACATATGTATATTCAGTACAATGACCATAATTACATTATTATGTACGGCGTCTCTTTGGTTTGGAACATCCGGTGTACTTGATTTTCAATACCCGTATGACATCCGGATTGATTATAAGGCCAACGGTTCCATAGACAGAAATAGTTTAAACTCCATGCTGTCCCAATTGTCCGGGGAAACTCACGTGAATATTTATGATAAAATTTCCTATGCATATATGATTACCGATGCAATAAAAGCCGAGAATAAATTTACCAAAAAGTCGGGAAATCAATTTCAAAGCAATGCTGAGACTATAAAGCTGATTACGCTTCAGGATTATAATCAAACTGAACATCAGAAAGTGTACCTTGAGGAAAATGAAGTTCTCGTGTATTCAACAGGGACTGATTTCAGTTTCAACAATGTACTTTTTGGCAGTGAAAAATACATTGTGAAGAAGGAATTGGCAAAAGCGGGTTTCGACAGAAAATCTGCCGTTAAGAGATTTAATCAGGCTTACTATTTCATTGTGAAAGATGAAACTGCAATAAAAAAGATTATGATTGAAGTCGGCGACCCTGATAAGAGTTATGCTGACTCCATAGCCTTTCAGGTAAATGGAGAGGATAAGTATGAAAAAGAGTTTGCAAATCTCATAAGCGGCTGGTTTAAGGACAAAAAAGAGGTTATTTTATTTAAGAACGGAATAGTAGGACGTGATGAGACAATTTCAATGAACGGAGGATTATTATTTCTTGGTATATTTTTTGGAATCATATTCAGCATGTGCCTGCTGCTGATAATGTATTACAAACAGATAACCGAAGGTTATGATGACAGGGATAACTTCAGTATTATGCAGAAAGTGGGCATGAGTGATCAGGAAGTAAAAGGTACAATCAAACGTCAGATTCTTCTGGTGTTCTTCCTGCCTCTGGTATTTGCATTTTTTCATACAATAGCCGGGTTCGGAATGATAACCGAACTGCTGGGTGTACTGTTTCTGTATAACCGGACATTAATAATAGCGATAGCTGTTGTTGTATCCTGCATTTTTGCAGTGTTGTACGGAATGAGTTATATATTTACTTCCAAAGTATACTATAGTATCGTCAGGCAGATGAACTAAATCAGAAAAACTGAAATAAGCAGCAGGTGCTCCTGGTCCATTAAACGGGAGCACCTGCTGCTTATTTCAACGTATAGGAATTTATATGTTTTAGATGCTACGCAAATCCTTGGTATATGTAGTTTACAAATTGCACACTGAAATCTGTAAATTCCTATATGTGGGGTTTGAAAAGGGACAGTGGCATCAAGCTATCATGGAATAAAATGGTATAAAAAAGTACTTGACAAAAGCAGATCAGCCTAATAATCGAGGAGTATACCATTATTTGGTATATCTCATGATTATAGGTGTTGAAAATGAAAAGAGTCAATATTTTAGAACAAGCTTTAAATGACACTTTTGAAGAGCTTAATAGTTTGGTATATTTATGTAAAGTAAGATTGAAATCCAATTATTTTACACGAGGTGGAAAATTGAGTTTTGTAGATATTATTTCAGTAATTTTAAACTTTACGAAAAAAACCATGCGTTTGGAGCTTGATTCTTTTTCTGAGAAATTTAAAAAATCAGATGTTGGTGTATCTGTCCAGGCATTTTCAGAAGCAAGACAAAAGATATCACCAGAAGCGTTTTTGATATCATTTAAAAAAGTTGTTCGACTATTTTATACGGCAGAAGATTTAAAAACATACAAGGGATACCGTTTGTTGGCAATTGATGGCACAGTATTGGAGATTAAAAACTCCAGTGAATTAAGAGAATATTTTGGTCATGTAAAAAATGGATATGAGGAAATAGAGTAGTCCCCCCTAGCGAACAAGATAATTTGCGTAGCACAGGCAGAGTACTTGAGTGGGCATGAAGCGGATTTGCGAAGCAAATTTCTTGGCTAGTAGTCTGCAGCACCTAAAAGTCACATATTGCCGACGGTTAAATTCCACCAGAATTTCTTTGTCGTACTTGTCAATACATACAGTATTGCCCTCGTCCTCCATCTTATCCTGCAAAAATTTCCCCCGCCGGCAATATACATTTTAGATGTTACAGACCACCAGTGGAAAATTTACTCGTTATATAGAGAAGAACACTAAAGAAATGATCCCGGTGAGTTTTCTTGTCACACAATATTTCTTTTTCTACATTTGTTTTTGACAAACTTTTGTAAATTAACTATGTATAATTAGGAATGGATAAAAAAAGATGGTTGATGTAATAACTCGGCATAAAAACAAAGGAGCTTGAATAATAGTAAAGTATGGACTAATAGTGTTTATACGTTAATTTACTATTGGGTGAGGGATACAAGTGGAAATTTATCTGGATATTCTGTTACTTGAAAATTTAGTTATAAATTATTTGATACTTTATGTTACAGCCAAGTTCTCCCGGGTAAGGGTAAGTACTCTTAGATTATTTGCGGGAGCAATAGTTGGAGCACTCTACGTGGTATTCATAATATTACAGCCTGGAATGAAGGTATATTATACGGCATTTGCAAAAATACTTCTGTCTGCTTTTATAATTGCAATAACCTTTTCACCTCGGAAGGTTTTGCCTTTTTTAAAGACATTGGTTATTTTCTACATATCTACCTTCATATTTGCAGGGGCAGCCCTGGCCTTTTTATATTTCAATCAGCAGGGTGGTTTTGTGAGAAATGGCATAATTTATGTTTTCGGACAGTCAAAGGGCAGTTTGATGTTCTTTGGAATTGTGACGGTAGGCATAATTATCAAGATTTTTATGGAGGTTATTCAAAGCAGGATTAACAAGGATAAGCTGCTTATCCCTGTGAAAATAGCTTTTGATAATAGAATAATCGGTTTGCCGGCACTTGTGGATACAGGTAATTCACTGAAGGACCCTCTTACAAATATCCCGGTTATGGTAGTCGAATTTAAAGCATTGGAAGAACTTCTACCATCGGAAATAAGAAGTATTTTTGAAAACTCCAAGGAGGATGATCTCAATTGTGTAACTGCAACTATATCAACCTCCAAGTGGTTTTCCAGGTTCAGGCTGATCCCCTTTAGTTCCCTGGGAAAGGAAAATGGTATGCTTATAGGTTTTAAGCCGGATTTTATTGAAGTTGGCGAAGAAGAAGAGAAACGTGACATAAAAAATGTAATTGTGGGAATATACAACAGATCCTTATCCAGGAATGATAAGTACAAGGCATTACTGGGACCGGAATTAGTCGCTTAGCTTTATGCAACATACAAATACATACAGGATATTTAAATGCATTTTAATTACGTTTTATCAATTTATCCACATTTGAAAGGGGACAGCCAAATGAAACTTTTTACTAAACTGAAAATGTGCTTTCTTATAAACTATGAAAAGCTTTTAAGAAAGTTGAAATTAGGAGGAATATTCCCGGTTCATTATATAGGGGGCAGTGAGGCCTTGCCGCCTCCGCTTACCGTTGATGAAGAAACCTATCTTTTGCACAAGCTCGAAGAAAGTGATTATGGAGTAAAAAGCATTCTGATTGAAAGAAATCTAAGGCTGGTTGTTTATATAGCAAGAAAGTTTGAGAATACCGGTGTTGGTGTTGAAGATCTTATTTCCATTGGCACAATTGGACTGATTAAGGCTATAAATACTTTTAACCCGTCAAAAAATATAAAGCTGGCAACTTATGCGTCAAGATGTATTGAAAATGAAATACTAATGTATCTCAGAAGAAATAACAGAGTAAAAGCTGAAATTTCAATTGATGAACCGCTTAATATAGATTGGGACGGAAATGAATTACTGTTATCGGATATTCTGGGAACCGAAAATGATATGATTCATAGAAGTATTGAAGACGAAGTTGACAAGGAACTTCTCAATACTGCAATGAAAAAATTAT
Source organism: Bacillota bacterium (assembly GCA_023392075.1). GTDB lineage: Bacteria > Bacillota > Clostridia > Acetivibrionales > DSM-1351 > Ruminiclostridium. Next base: position 113,297 of record JAEVZU010000183.1, read on the forward strand.
CCATCCGGGAAAAACGGATTATGGAATTGAGATTTGGTCTTACAAACGGTGTGGAAAAAACTCAGAAAGAGGTAGCAGATATGCTTGGAATCTCTCAATCTTACATATCACGCCTTGAAAAAAGAATAATAAGCAGGTTGAAAAAGGAAATCAGCCGTATGACCTGACAGGACTGTAAAAGGCCTTAAAATAGGCTTTGTCAAGGCCTTTGACGAAAATATTTTACATGTCGGAACAGTATAAAAAGTACCTCCATGGCAATAATGATATTGACAAAGTCAATTATAAAAATTGACTTTGTTATTATAGCTCGGGAGGTTTTTATATGCTTATTAATAAAGTTGAAATCTGTGGTGTTAATACTTCAAAACTTCCTGTTTTGACAAATGAACAGAAAAAAGCGCTGTTTGAAAGAATGCATAAAGGTGATAATTCTGCCAGGGATGAATTCATCAAAGGCAATCTCAGGTTGGTCTTAAGTGTAATTCAGCGGTTCAATAACAGAGGTGAATATGTGGACGACTTGTTTCAGGTCGGCTGTATCGGATTAATTAAAGCTATCGATAATTTTGATGTCTCTCAAAATGTAAAATTCTCAACATATGCTGTTCCTATGATAATCGGTGAAATCCGGAGATATTTAAGAGACAACAATTCCATAAGGGTCAGCAGATCCTTGAGAGATATAGCTTATAAGGCTTTACAGGCCAAGGAAAGATTGACCACAAAAAACTCCAAGGAACCCACAATCGCAGAGCTTGCAGCCGAACTGCAACTTCCCAAGGAAGATATTGTATTTGCTTTGGATGCCATACAGGATCCTATTTCACTTTTCGAATCGGTATACCATGATGGCGGAGATGCAATATTCGTAATGGATCAGGTCAGTGACGACAAGAATATTGATGAGAACTGGCTGGAGACAATAACCCTGAAGGAAGCTATGAGAAAGCTGAACGACAGGGAAAAACTCATTCTGAATCTAAGATTTTTTGAAGGCCGTACCCAAATGGAAGTTGCCGATGAAATAGGAATCTCACAGGCACAGGTATCCAGACTGGAAAAAACAGCTCTGATGCACATGAAGAAATATATTTAGGAGCATCGGTCGGCAGGTGTAAGCCCGGGCTGCGTAAGCTGCAGCATAAAGAAAAAAGGTGTACAAAAATTATCAAATAAGGTAAAATGGATATTGAATTATGGAGGATAAAAGAATGAAATGTCCATTTTGCGGTTTTATTGAAGATAAGGTTATTGATTCCAGGCCTACTGATGAGGGATCGGCTATTCGAAGAAGGAGAGAGTGCATAAAGTGCTCCAAAAGATTTACTACCTATGAAAAGGTTGAAAGCCTCCCCCTGATGGTGATTAAAAAGGATAAATCCAGACAGCCCTTTGACAGGGAAAAGTTAATGAACGGACTTTTGAGAGCATGTGAAAAAAGGCCCATATCAATTAACGATCTGGAGAAAATGGTCGAAAATATAGAAACCCAGCTCCATAACTCCCTGATCAGAGAAGTAACTACCGAGGATATCGGGGAAATGGTGATGGCAAAGCTTAAAAACATGGACGAAGTTGCATATGTACGATTTGCATCGGTATATCGCCAGTTTAAAGATATCAACACATTTATGGATGAGCTGAAAAATCTTTTGAGAGACGAAAAGTAAGTATTAAGCATAGCAAACAGGGTATATACTGAATTGCGGGCTGCTTCTTAAGTAAATAGAAGCAGCTTTTTATATTGAAAAACAGAATCAGCACATAAAATTTACTTGATACTGTTTTGGACTTACTCCAACTACTTTCTTAAAAATCCTGCTGAAATGAGGGAAATTTTCATATCCTACTTTGGCAGAGACATCGCTTACCCGTTCCCCTTGAGCCAATAAGGCTTTTGCCTTTTCAATACGCACATGTATAATATAGTCCTGCAATGCGGTTCCGGTCTCCAGTTTGAAGATCCGGGAGAGATAGTTGGAATTATAGTTAAAGGTCCTTGAAAGACTGCTTACGGATATATCAGAGGAAATCTGCTCTTTAATCATATATTTTATTTTTTCAACCACTTTCCTGTTCTGCGTCAGTTGCATATTTTCAATAAAATCCATATATTGATTAACCGCCCGGTAACATAACTCTTCAAAAAGATCGAGTGATATTAAAGTTTTTGAATTTTCAAAAAACTCCTTAAAGTTTCTTCCCCATTGGTTTATGCGGATATTTCTTTGCAGGGAATCAGATATAAGAGTCCCCGTTACAGCATGATATGTCTGCAAAATATTATCCTGAGTTTGATAATCGGACTGTCTGAGCTCTTCAAATATCTCTGCTATTCTGGCAGTTAATTTTTCTCTTTGAAAGGAACTTAGCAAGGTTAATAATGATGGCTGCTTAAGCAATGTTTTTAATTCATTTGACTGTTTATTATCAACTGCTTCAGGCCCGAGGATTCCGCCCGACAGGAAGCCGATACGCCTCCTTATACGCTCTGATATGCTTTGATAAGCTTCTCCTGTTCTGGCTAATTCAACAGGAAAATCCCAGAATATGGATACTGTGCAGCCGAGCGATTCGGTGATGGAAAGCTGGAAAAACTCAAGCCGGTCTATGGTTTGTTTGAATAATAAGTCAAGCCATTCCTGATCCTGACTCAAAAAGAGAAGGTTGTAGCTGTCCGTCATGCTGTGATAGGTTATCATTCTGCAATTTTCACATAAAAGTTGAAAAGATAAATCTTTTAATGCAATATTTACAATGCTTGAATTAACAGGCTGAGATATCCACTCATCAACTTTTATTGTAACAAAAAAGCCATAATCATCGGGAAATATGTCCAGACCGCTTTCGGCCAAAGTACCGGATGTCTTCCAGGGAGCCTCTATCCCTTTTTCAAGCCATAAATTGAGATATCTCTCCTGAATAAAAGGCCTTATCTGGTCTATTTTCTTCTTTGCTTCTTCCACTATAAAGCTTTTTTGCAAATCCTGCTTAATCTCCAGCAATGCATCACTGACTATTTTTTCAAGGACTTCATACTCCAGAGGCTTAAGGACATATCGAAAAACTTTTTTATCAATCGCCCTCTGTGCATAGTCAAAATCCTTATAGCCTGATAAAATAATTATTTTTGTATACACATTGAGCTTAAGTATTGTGTCGCAAAGTGTCAAACCGTCAGTCCCAGGCATACGGATATCGGTAATCACTATATCTATATGACGGCTTTCCAATATTTTCAAGGCAGAGTAAACATCGGCAGCACGAAAAACATCTTTGATATCAAGTTCGTTCCAATCGATATTGTAATACAGACCGTCAAGTATGCTCTTTTCATCATCTACCAATAACAAGTTATACATTTTTCAGCAGCTCCTGTTCATGTTTTATTATTGCTTTTGGAATAATGAAGGTAAATTTGGTCCCGCAGCCGGGCTCAGTGCTGATGTTAAATTTCACTTCCCCGCCATACATCAGCCTGAAGCGTGAGAAAACATTCTGGATACCATGTGTCTTATCCGAGAAATCCAGGTTGTTAATCTGACCCAAAATATTCATACGTTGTTCTTCGGTTAAGCCTATTCCGTTATCCTCAACAATTAATTGAACATTTTCATTTACTTTTATAGCCTTTATATCTATGAAATTTTTCCTGTCATGATTTATAAATGCATGCGAAATTGCGTTCTCAACTATGGTTTGTAATGAAAGGGAGGGAATGATCATTTCCTCAAGCCCGGCGTCTGTCAGACAGCTGTAATCAAACTTTTCGGGAGAACGCAACTGATGTATTTTGAGATAAAGTTTAATATTTTCCATTTCCCGCAGGATTGTTGTGTCCTTATCGTCAAAATGGGTGATCTTCTGGTAGAAGTGTCCTAGATACATGGTCATATCTGCGGCATTATCCAGGTCCTCGCTTTTTATCATATTATAAATGCTATAAAGACAGTTGTACAGGAAATGGGGTTTTATTTGAGATTTTAAAAACTTTAAATGCGCTTTGTTTAAATTCTCCTGCGCCAGATATTTTTCTTTTAAGGATTTATCCAGTTGATCCACCATGTTATTAAACTGTACCGACATCATGCCGAATTCCGAATTATTTATTATATGGGTATGAGACTGAAAATCTCCCTCAGCCACCCGTTTCATGGCATCCACCAGTACATTGGCCGGGGAATATATTTTTCTGTATGAAACAATAATATAAAAGGCAACTGCAATGGCGGCAAAAATCAGGATGGCTACCAGGAACGACATCATCCGGGTAACGGGGCTGAGGATCTCTTTTTCATTATATATGATTCCGATTATACATTGGTAAGTATCCAGTTTGCTGAAAACTATACGGTAAAGGCCGTCTTTGTCCTTATATGTGAAGGGTTCGGATTTTGTATTATTGTTGTTCTGCTTGATAATATTCTGAAGAATATTTTGATTTAATATATTATCCTTGTCCAGCTTAAAGACTTTGCCATTTATGTCTATAAGAAAAGAAGCCATGATCTTATCATTGTCTCCGAATAAAGCCTTAAGCTGCCCCGTGATTTCCGACTCACTTATTTCTATGGAAATTAACGGACGGCTCTGCCTGGGGTAGGCATAGCCTTTGATTATAGAGAAGCATTTTTCATTGGGGTTTCTCAGTGAAGGCCTTACGGACCATAAGGGTTGATCTCTGTTCAATTCCTGCAAATTTCCAAGTGTATTATATTTGCTGAAGGAGTCAACACCATATTTTGTGGAAATAACACGCTGCTGAATAGGAAGAATCACTGATACATTTGAGGCAATAAACCTGGAGGCGAAATACAGAGACAGCCTTGATTTAAAAAGGGTATAGCTCCACAAATCCAGACTGTTTTTATCCATAACGGACATTTTAACCAGATCCTCATCTACTAACAGCGGGGCAGCTGTCATTTCCAAATCTCTTAGTTTGTCGGAAAATTGATCTGATATTAACTTTGTATTGTTTGCATAGGAGCTGTCATACTCGTCACGCAGCATATCCATGCTGGAATAGCTGTATATAAGGCACAGGGCTATGGTAGGAACTATTACAAGCAGAAACCCCCCAGCCAAAATTCTTATAATGGAAGAGTGCAATAATCTTTGAAGACCCTTCATAAAATCCTCCTGAGTATGAGCCATATATTTCACAAGCAATATTTCGCATGACAATATTAACACTTTACATAAAACTTTTAAAGATAATTCGGCTCATTTTTGTCTATTTTGTATATAATGTCTGATTAGTGCAAATAAAATATGATTAAATCATGTACTCAAAATCCTTCAGTTGTTAACATGGATAAAGTAACAGACAATATTTTAATATTTGGAGGAGGAATATTAAGTATGAAAAGAAAATTGATTTCGGTGGCAAGCATGTTAATTGCTGGTTCATTGTTGTTTTCTGCCTGTGGCTCTGATTCTGGAACAACAGCTTCGGAAACTCAAAGCTCAAGCTCAGGTACAAGTGCACAGGCATTGGAAACATCCAGGGAAAAGAGTTATTTTAAAAAATATGACGAACCTATAACTCTTACAACACATGCGGTAGTTGGTGCAGATACTATGTATCAGGACGGCGGGACAGCTGAAAATAACGCCTGGACTCAATGGCAGAAGGAACATCTGGGTATTATCTGGAAGCTTAAATGGGTTGCACCGGATGCAGCAACCGACCAGCAAAAACTTGATCTGGCTTTTGCAAGCGGAGATCTCCCTGATGTTATCAGTCCGACAAAAGAACAGCTGGCAAAATATGTTGCAGAAGATCAGATTCTGCCTTTGAACAAGCTGATTGATGATTATGCTTCTCCATTGATAAAATGGGCTGTCGAGGAAGCGAAAGAAAGAACGAAGGGCTCTTTATTCCTACCTTTCACAAAAGCCGGACAAATATACGGTTTTCCCGTTATGAAGGAATTGATGGACTATTATAACACAAACTTCATTCGAGACGATGTTCTAAAACAGATGGGCGTAGCTGTACCTAAAACCCTTGGTGAATATGAAAACGTTCTTGAAAAATACCATCAGCAGTATCCAAAGGGCTATGGTCTTGGCATGGATAATACCTTGAGTGCACAGGCAATACCCATGGCAGCATATAAGGCTTATCCAAAGCATTGGGTCAAAAACGGCAACGGAGAAATAATTTATGGAAGCATACAGCCTGAAGCCCGTGAGGCTCTTGTAAAATTGGCCGAATGGTATAAAAAAGGCTATATTGATCCGGAATTTGCTGTAAAAGACAATTCCAAGCTTCAGGAAGATGTTGTCCAGGGAAATATACTGACCTATTACGGACATTGGGCAAGTATAGCAGCGCCATTTAACGGAATGTGGAGTAAAGTATCCGGTTCCAATGTAACCTGTATGCCAAATTTAACCGGGGATGACGGTAAGACCGGAGTAATGGCAAACCCCTGGTTTGATGGCTCAAGAGCAATAACCAAATCCTGCAGGAATCCTGAGGCTGTGATGTATCTCTTAAATGAAAACTGGGATTCGTTCTATAGAAATTACAAGGATCTCCGTGAAAAGATGAAAAACGAATACGGGTACGAATTCAAGTATCCTGTAACTGAAGAAAAGAAACCGTTAAATGTTGACCAGGTTGCCAAGGATTATCCCGGAGCGGCTCAGCCAAGACAGCTTTGGAAATATGATTATCCGGCAGAACTCGAGGGCTGTGGGTTTATGAACAGTTTCTATACACATTATACCGTCTTATTTGGATTTACCGGAAAACCGGTCAGCATAGCAAACGGTGAACTGGCATCAATGGTTGATGCGGTAAACAAGAATGATATTTCTGTTCTAATCGGCGAAGGAAAAAATATGTATGCCGAGTGGAATAATACAAACCCTAAAATGCTGACAACCTTTGCAAGTACATATAACTACTGGAGTGAATTTGAGAAAACCGATGAATTTTCGGCAGATGCTTTTTCTGGAGCTGCAACTCCGACTATGACGGAAAAGAAGCAATACCTCGATAAATTGGAGCTGGAAACCTATACACGTATAATTATGGGATCACTGCCTATTACCGCATTTGATGAATTTGTTCAAAACTGGAAAAAGAACGGTGGAGATCAGATTACCAAAGAAGTAAATGAATGGGCCAAAGGGCTTTAATTGAACGAATTATATTTCCAACTATAAATTTGTTTTTTATTTGTTCGTGGGAGGGCCGATAAGGTCCGCCCATGTACAAATAAAAAGCAGGAGATGGAGCGACAATGCACACTACATACATCAAGCAAAAATGGCCATTATATGCCATGCTTGTCATACCTGTTTTTTTTGTAATTCTTTTTAACTATGTTCCTTTGTATGGTGTTGTCATAGCTTTTAAAAATTACAGTCCGGCAAGAGGTTTTTGGGGAAGTCAGTGGGTGGGTTTAAAGTGGTTTGAAACAGCTGTTAATATGCCTGATTTTAAATTTATTTTACGAAATACATTTGTTATAGCTGTAGGTAAAATTATTTTCGGACAGGTTTTTTCCATAATATTTGCACTGCTTTTAAATGAAGTCAAAAATAAAGTCTATAAAAAGACCGTGCAGACAATAACATACTTTCCGCATTTTCTATCATGGGTTATTATTGGCGGAATATTCACAGATATGCTTTTGACCAAAGGAATTATGAACCAGTTTATAGGTATTTTTGGAATCAGGCCCATATTCTTTTTAGGCAGCAATCAATGGTTTCAGCCCACGGTAATTATCCTTGAAACCTGGAAAGAGTTCGGATGGGGAGCAATAATTTATTTGGCCGCAATGACTAATATAAATCCCGAGATTTATGAAGCGGCAACTATGGACGGGGCAAATCTGTTCAGAAGGATCCGGCACGTCACTTTACCGGGAATAAGCTCAATTATAGTTATGCTGGCTGTTTTGAGCATAGGCAATATATTGAATGCCGGTTTTGAGCAGATACTTGTGCTCTATAACCCTGCAGTTTATCAAACCGGTGACATTTTGGACACTTTTATATACCGTCAGGGACTTTTGCAGGCACAATATTCGCTATCAACCGCTATTGGTTTGTTCAAATCAATTATTGCATTGACATTGACACTGTTAGCTAATTTTCTGGCAACAAAATATACGGATTACAGAATTTTTTAGGGGGCAGATAAAATGAATTTAACCTATACCAGGGGAGAGAGGATTTTTAATATATTTAATTATTTTCTTCTTGCCGTTATTACCTTAACCTGCATATTGCCAATGATCCATGTTATTGCTCTTTCGCTGAGTGATACGGTGTCTGCCACTTCAAATTCGGTACGGTTCTGGCCTAAAGGATTTAATTTTGCAGCGTATGAGACAATGTTCAGCAATTCTGCTTTTATAAAAGCGCTGGGTGTATCAGTTTTTAGAACTGTAGTAGGATGTTCCGTCAATATGTTTGTAACCATTTTGGCTGCATATCCGCTGTCAAAGGAAAACAGAGAGCTTAAGGGAAGAAAATTTTTAAGCTTTTTCTTTATAATTCCAATGATGATAAGCGGAGGATTAATTCCTCTGTTTATATTGGTAAAAAATCTTCATATGCTGGATAGCATCTGGTCATTAATTCTTCCGGGCTGTGTACCGATATTTAATGTGGTAATGATGATGAATTTTTTCAGAGGAATAAACAAGAGTATCTTTGAATCGGCTTCTATTGACGGGGCAAATGAATTCGTGATTCTTATAAAAATTGTAATTCCGCTCTCTATGGCATCCATTGCCACACTTACTCTTTTCCAATTAGTCGGACATTGGAATGATTGGTTCGGAGCAACGATATATATAAATGACAGAAACAAATGGCCGCTGCAAACGCTGCTTCACAATATGCTTACCACAATAGATTTCAGCAATTTCAGCGCTGCCGATGTGAACAGGCTGAAACAATTATCGGACCGTTCCTTCCGAGGAGCGATGATTGTTTTTGCAACAATACCGATTTTATTTGTATATCCCTTTATGCAAAAGTATTTTATTTCGGGTGTAACCATTGGCTCGGTAAAAGAATAGGAGATAAGCCGTGAGCAATTATAATGAAGAACTTTTCAAAAATCCTCCTGCAAAGTTCAGAGGAGCACCATTTTGGGCATGGAATACAAAGCTTGAAAAAGCTGAGCTGTTGAGGCAGATTGATATTTTCAAGGAAATGGGGATAGGCGGATTCCATATACATTGCCGCTCGGGGCTGGAAACGGAATATCTCGGTGAGGAATATATGGAGCTGGTGGGCGCATGCAACGAAAAAGCCAAAAGAGAGGAAATGCTGTGCTATCTTTACGATGAAGACCGCTGGCCATCAGGTTTTGGCGGAGGCCTGGTCACAAAGGACAGAAAATACCGCGCAAGGTATCTGAGTTTTGGTCCGGCGGATGTTAATGAAAATGACAGTATTCCAACAAATTCGGAGGATAACGCCGGGGGAAAGAGAAATGATGGCAGAGCCGTGATTGCATGGTTTGCAGTCGTTCTCCGCGACGGATTTTTGCAGGAATATAAACGGCTGCAGGCTTCAGAAACTGTTCCCGTGGGGACTGAGGTATGGGAGGCAACCCTGGTTATAGCGGAAGATAATCCCTGGTTCAACAACCAGGCCTACGTCAATACTCTGGATAAAAAAGCCATTGAAATATTTATAGAGGTGACCCACGAAAAATATTATGGGAAGTTCGGTGACGATTTTGGCACGGCAATTCCTTCAATTTTCACTGATGAGCCTCAATTTACACATAAACAGACGCTGAAATTTTCCACTGACAGAGCTAATATTGCATTGCCGTTTACTGATGATTTTGAGGAAACATACAAGTCGGTATATGGTGAAAGTATTATTGATCATTTGCCGGAACTGGTCTGGGAATTGCCTGATGGTAAAATTTCCGCCGCAAGATATAAATATCACGATCATGTTGCCGAAAGATTTTCTTCAGCTTTTGCCGATACCGTCGGAAATTGGTGTAAAGCCCACAATATAAAGCTTACAGGGCATATGATGGAGGAGCCGACTTTACAGTCGCAAACAGCCGCTCTCGGAGAAGCCATGCGGTCATACCGATCATTTGATATGCCCGGTATTGATATGCTTTGCGATTGGAGGGAATATACCACTGCAAAGCAAGCCCAATCGGCTGCACACCAATACGGCAGAACCGGTGTTTTAAGCGAACTGTACGGAGTTACAAACTGGGATTTTGATTTCAGAAACCACAAGCTGCAAGGAGACTGGCAGGCAGCTCTCGGTGTGACACTGCGGGTTCACCATCTGACCTGGGTGTCAATGAATGGGGAAGCAAAGCGTGATTACCCTGCCAGCATCGGCTATCAATCCCCATGGTATAAGGAATACGGGTATATTGAAGACCATTTTGCCAGGCTTAATTCGGCACTGACAAGAGGTAAGGCGGAGGTCAGGGTTGGAGTGATTCATCCTGTGGAATCCTACTGGCTGTACTATGGGCCAAACGATAAAACTGCCGGGAGAAAAAAAGAGCTGGATGATAATTTTCATGCAATCACAAACTGGCTTTTGTTTGGTCTGGTTGATTTCGATTTTATTGCAGAGTCACTTCTGCCGTCACAAGCGCCAAAAGCATCTGACGGAATATTGGCAGTGGGTGAAATGGAATATGAAACCATAATAGTTCCCAACTGTATAACTCTGCGCAGTACAACCCTGCAGCAGCTTAAAGCTTTCAAAAAAGCCGGGGGCAAGCTTGTCTTCGCCGGGGAAACGCCCACTCTGCTGGATGCAAGACCTTCACTGGAGGTCCGCGATTTTGTAAAGGAATGTGAATGTATTCAGTTCAATTATAATAAAATCCACAGTGCAATTTCCGGCAGCAGAGATGTTGACATC